>DKNL01000222.1 GCA_002474325.1 Opitutales bacterium UBA7389 | reverse complement strand
TAGAAGTAGCCCAATAATTCTCCAGAGGCGTCGAACAAATCGTAAACTTCTACATCCTCATGCCAAACACTCGCTCCATAGTGCTCCCTAATATCAATGGAAAAGAGCCGCTCAGCAATCTGGAACATGCCCTCTAAGACCCGATCAATCGGGAAGTAGGGGCGCAGCGCTTCTTCGTCGAAATCGTATTTTCGCTGCCGTAGTTTTTCCGCCCAATAAGTAACGCTCCAAGGGTCCATACGCTCGGGCTCCTGGCGAGTCTCCTCAGCTACGAAGCTTTCAAGTTCGCCGATTTCTCGGTCAAAAGCTTCCTTTGTTTTGCGATGCAAATCCTCAACGAAGTCTAGGGCCGCCCGGCCCGACTTGGCCATTCGACGCTGCAACGCGTTGTCAGCAAAGTTAGCCTTTCCCAGTATTTCAGCTTTCTCCGTCCTAAGCTTTAAGATCTCTCGGATCAACTCGGTATTATCGTAGGGATCCTCAGCCCCAACCTTGGAAGAGGCTTCAAAGAGCTTTCGACGCAGACCCTCGTCTTCGGCGAATTTCAAAACCGGCATTATTGACGGGGCATGAAGCGTAAAACGCCAAATCGGTTTCTCGTCGGACCCTAGTTTCTTAGAGAGGGCACTTTGCCGAGCTCCGGCACGTGCGGATTCGGGTAAACCGGCAAGACGAGATTCGTCTTCGATAATCAGTTCGAAAGCATTCGTGGCATCCAATACGTTCTCCGAATATTTTTGGGTTTTCAGAGCTAGCTCTTTATTTATCTCCTCAAGTCGCCGCTTGCTAATTTCATCCAGATTCGCTCCCGCCTGCTCGAAATCGGCCACTGTTTCCTCGAAAAGCCGCTTTTCAATGCCCTGCAAGTCAGCTACCGCCGCCTTACCTGCAAAATTCTTCAGAGCTTGCCACAATCGGGAATGCAAAGGAATGCCACTGTTGAATTCCGTCACTTTGGGAAGCATTTGATTGTAGGCTTCCCGCAGCGATTTGGAATCATTCACCGACGTAAGGTGTTCCACTCTCCCCCACGCTCTCGAAAGAGTCTCACCTGCCTTCTCAAGGGCTAGAAAAGTATTCTCGAAGTCCGCGTCCAACGCATCCACCTGACAAATCGCCTCGATCTCCGCCTTAGCCTCTTCCAATGCCGTTTCGATGTCACCCTCAACGCAATCCGGCGTAAGTCGCTGCCAATCGACCAGTAATTTGGAACTAAGAAATCCATTTTTATTTCCCATTAAGAGACTACCAATATAATCTTTCTCCGATCGGCAATGCCGTTTTTGAAACATGGTGATCGCCCGCTAACCTGATTAACCTTTACTTCACAACGAATCGCGATCCACCTCTCTCCTCCCACTCTTTATCTAAGATGGCCCAACGCTCATGATCGCACCATTCGCCCCCAATATTCAGATACGCTTTTGAGATACCTTCTTTCCGCAAACCCATTCGCTTAGCCAAAGCGATAGAATATGTATTGGCGGGCTGGATATTCACTTCCAATCGATGCAAGCGCAACCTGTCGAAAACATCGTCTAAGACCAACGCTAGTCCCTCGGTCAGATAGCCGTGACCTTGGAAGCCATTAAAAGCCCAGTATCCTACGAAAGCGCTGTTCATACCTCCCCGGATTATCTCGCTCAAATTCACGACCCCGACAATCTCCGCGTCAGTCTTGCGGCATATGAAATAGCCTTCATACCTAGGTTCTCGTAAACGTTCCAAGTAGTCCTGAAAGCCTTCGATCGAAGTTGGCGGGGATACCCAAGAGCGATGCATAGCTATACTATCGCAAGCCTTGGCAACAAAAGCCTCCGCATCCGTATTTCTCGGTTCACGAACGTATACCCGCATGACCAACAATTTTTGCGAAAACACCTTGAAGGCAAAAGAATACTCGAGACGATTGCAGACCCAAGCATCGAAAAGCAAACCAATCAACTTACTCTCCCCAGGCCAGATGTCTCAAAGTTTCCCAATTATCTCCGCGGAAATCCTATCCAGCCCAATTCTCCTAGCTTTATGAATATTCCTAACACTACCAAAGCCCTTCGCTACAGCGAATTTGGCGATCCAATGGAAACTCTGAAGTTGGAAACTATCCCCTTGGCCCCACCGGAAAACGACGAGGTCACAGTTCGCATCTTAGCCACTCCCATCAATCCTGCCGACTTGGGTCGCATCAGCGGTAGCTACGGAACCTTGGCTACCCTTCCGGCAACCGGAGGGCTCGAAGGCGTTGGAGAAGTCGTTTCCTGTGGGGCAGATGCGGAGAGATTCCAAATCGGATCGCGGGTAATTTTTTCTGGCGACCCAGGATCGTGGCAAACCTTCGCCAATCTCTCACAGTCGCGTATCCAACCAGCTCCAGTCTCCCTCAATAATGAACAAGCCGCCATGTTTTGGATCAATCCAGCCACTGCTTGGCGAATGCTCAATGATTTCGCCGATCTGCGTTCCGGTGATTGGATTATCCAAAACGCCGCCACATCGGCGGTTGGGCGCTTAGTGATCCAGTTCGCGGCTACCCAAGGCATCAAAACGGCGAACTTAGTTCGTAACCTGGAGTGCAAATCCTCACTCCGGGAGATCGGCGCGGATCTCGTCCTTGAAGACAACCGCGACGCTGCGAAAATCTTGAAAGAGACCATAGGCCCAAACAAAGTGTATCTGGGATTGAACGCAGTCGGAGGCAGCAGTGCTCTGACAATCTGCAAGTGCCTCGCTGATCAATCCGCCCTGGTAACCTACGGGGGCATGGATCGCGAGCCGGCTCCATTCCCTACTCGATACCTCATATTCAACGATCTTCGTCTATATGGTTTCTGGGTGAGCCAATGGTACCGGAAGGCCTCGGCGTCGGAAATTGAGGAAATGCACCAGACCATCGCCGAATCCATGCGTGATCATTCGATTTCTATCCCAGTTTGCGGCAGCTACGCCCTCGACGATTGGAGAGACGCCTTGGTGCAGTCCATTCAGCCAGGCAAACCGGGAAAAGTGCTATTTAATGACTATGGACAATAGCTAACACCCGATCGGTTTCGGGACTCGATCTCCACTAGCCTTATCCACTGGACAGATAGCAACTCGCTTCCTAGAAATACGAACTCATGGCAGACAAGCCGTACCAGTTTTCCCGCCAGGCGGAAAATCTCATAGCTAATCTGAGAGGCGTTCCAGAGGACTTCAGTCCCATTGTTCGGGAAACCGTGAATTTGGATGTAGTTTTCGACAAGATTCTCCGCAAATACAAAATAGGGGTGGAGTCTCTCGAGGATCAGATTCGAGAAAAGTGGATACAAATCGTCGGCCCAGCCAATTCCATCCATTGCAATCCCATTCGAATTGAGAACAATAGCGTTCTTTTCATAGCCGTATCAAATCCCATAATACGCCAGGAGTTGCAATTCAACCAGGCCATTATTCTCCGTAACCTTGCCTGCATCGAAAACGGGAACCAGATCCGGCGAATAGTCTTTCGTTCAGGCTAACTACTTGAGACAAATCGACTAATCCTATTGGTGGGATTCGGGTAAAGAGATCATTGACCTGGAAGGCCCTTGTATTCTGACTCGCAACCAGCAAGCAAACCCGAATCGATCCATGGCAAGCGCCCGAAATCTAGCCAAACGCATTCAATCCCGAGCTGAAAAGGGATTGCGTTTCGACTTGGATACTCCGGGCAAAGACCAGCTTTCCGGCTGTCTGGAATTCTACAAGACCGAGAGGAAATGGGTGAAAGAGCAGCATCGCGATGGCGCATCCGGTTTGGAAGTCGCTTCGGGCCTCTCCGCCATCGTAGATTGCCTAGTCAAGACCCTAAGCGAGGCAGCATTCGTCTCCTACAGACAGGCGGCCAATGGCAACACCGTCGCCATCTCGCTAGTAGCCATTGGCGGATACGGAAGATCCGAGCTTTGTCCATTGAGCGATGTTGATTTGATGTTCTTGTATCCATCTAATACGAACCCGAAGTCACTGGAGATTGCCCAAGAACATCTAGTTAGGAATATCCTCTATATATTGTGGGATACGGGACTGAAAGTCGGACACTCCACTCGAACCGTTGATGACGCTTTCACCGAAGCCCGCAAGGACATCCAAACGAAAACGGCTCTACTCGAGTCGCGCCTAGTGTACGGCTCCCACTCCCTCTACGAAGGCTTTGAAAACTCCTACAATCTCTTCTACCGCAACGAGGATCCTAAAGGGTATATTCAGCAACGTCTACGGGACCAGTACGACCGACGCAATCGGTACGGAGCCACCGTCTTCATGCAAGAGCCCGACATCAAGAATGGCGTAGGTGGGCTCCGGGACTACCACAACACCTTATGGATGGCTCGAGTGCGACTGAACGTCAGCGATGTCGATGGCCTCAGTAAGCAAAACTACCTCCGCAAGAACGAATTGTCCGAATTCAAAGAAGCCTACGACTTCTTGATTAGCACGCGAAACGAACTTCACTTTCGGAACACCCGTCCCACCGATCTTCTCTCACTCGAAATGCAACCAAAAGTGGCCTATCGGCTCGGATACCAGGACCGCAATCTCCTGACTCGAGTCGAGAAATTCATGAGAGACTATTACCGGCACGCCGAGAATATAAACCGTATCTCCAAAACAGTAGAGAGCCGACTATCTATCATTTCCCAGCCAGGGGCTGGGCTCAATCCCCTAAAGTCAATAAAGAGCCTGCTCCTAGCTCGCCGGACGGAGCGCGTTCGGAAAATCGATGGATTTGTCATTCGAGGAAGGGAAATTGGCTACATTGACGAGAACGTATTCAAAGAAGACCCCAATCGCTTGATACGCGTCTTTAGGCATACTCAACAGCACAAGCTAGCATTGGACCTTGATTTGAGCTCCTTGATTCGCGAATCCGCAGGACTCATTGACGATAGTGTTCGCGAATCCTCGGATGCCAATTTAAGTTTCCGAACGATTCTGCAGGAGAGCGGCGACGTATACCCCACCCTCAAGCTAATGCACAGCCACGGGATCATCGGGAAGTTCGTTCCGGAATGGGACCGGCTTACTTGCCTCGTTCAACATGAGTATTACCATCGGTACACCGCAGACGAACATACGTTGAATACCATCCTCGAGCTCGACAATATTTTTTCCAGCTCGGACCCCATCTACGAAAGGTACCGAAACGAGGTACACGAGCTGCGGTTGCCCAATCTAATCTACCTGATTCTTTTCCTGCACGATATTGGCAAGGGACAATCAATCAAAGGCCATGCCCATATTGGGCTGGAAATGGCTGAGCCAATTCTCGAACGAATGCAGGTATCAGAAGAAAATCGTGAACTCGTACTTTATATCATAAAGAACCATTTAGAAATGGCTCGCTTCTGGCAAAAGTATGATATCGACGATCCTGATACTGCTCACGTTTTTGCCGACCAAACCGAATCGGCTGAAAAACTCCGTCTTTTGTTTATCCATACATTTTGCGATGCTCGCGGGACCGCCAAAGGATTATGGAACCAGTACAAGGAAACCCTACACGCGACACTCTTCTCTCGCACCATGACAGAAATAAAGGCCGACGGCAGGATCGAGGATCGGTATGAGAGAAAGCAGAAATCGTTACTGGCTTCCTTCTTAGAGACCGGCATAATCGGAATCGCCAAAGAAGAAATATCCGCCCATTTCGAAAAGCTGCCGGATCGCTATTTCATACACAATTCTCGCGACGACATCGTTCTTCATATCAAGATGATCAATCAACTCTTTCGCGAACTCGCCCAGACCGATTCCGCCGAATCGCTCACACCCATCATCGATTGGAAAGAGGACATCAACCGCAGCCTAATCGCCGTAAACGTTGTCACCTGGGATCGGGCTGGGCTTTTCCACAAACTGGCAGGTTCCCTCAATGTGGCTGGATATAGTATACTGACTGCTCGAGCCACCTCAAGGAATGACAATATAGCAATAGATACATTTTACGTGAAGGCTAGCGACGATAAGTCGAGGACGGTCGGCGATGCCACCATGATTTTCGAGGAGTGCGTCAAGGACGCTCTGATAGCCGGGTCCGATTTGTATCCGGTATTGCACAACATTATCCACAAATCCTCCCAAAATCTCTTCGCTGAATCGAATAATCCTCTTCTCGAGTCATTTCAGCCGCAGGTGCGAGCTTATGTGGACGAAGCACTCGACCGGACGATCCTAGAAGTTCAAGCTCCCGACACATTGGGGCTTCTATACTCGATTGCCAAAAGGGTCTTCGAACATGGCTTCGACATCAAATTCGCCCGAATCAATACAGAAAAGGACATCGCTATCGATACACTCTATATCGAACCAGCCGATCCCAAAAGTGAAACTACTGACGACCGTTTGCAGTCACTCCAAGAAGTTATTTCTGATGCCGTCGTGCGCGAACAGGAAGCGGTAGCTGGTTAAGATCCTCAGGCTTCCGTCCACTCGGAAAGTT
>DKNL01000263.1 GCA_002474325.1 Opitutales bacterium UBA7389 | reverse complement strand
AATTGTATACAGTCTTAGCTTCAATTTCTTTAGCTAATTTGCCTGTATTCTCAATAACGCCCAGCATATCCTCAATCTCATCACTGGGATCTCGATCCGGATTTTTGGTAAACCACTTTGGAGGCAAATGATCTGCTGATATTCCGACCTGAGATCGTCCATCGATGCTGGCCTCGACCCTCAGAAATACATGAGGAAGATGGGTCATCGTAGCGATCCCATACTTGAAAGGCATTCGAGTAGAAATATCGTAACGGATTAATTCGAGATTGGATATCCGGATGTTCATGTATATTCGCTTTCATTTCTCTGAAATTCTCGGGGAGTCATTTGTCAATTCAATGAGCTAGATTGAGGGTAGGCAAACTGCAGAATTGGAGATTAAAAAGTTTCTTTATACGATCTCTCATTCTGGAGATCTCAGGATATTGAAAAAGTAATTATAGAATAGAGAGGAAACAGACCTAATACTGTACCATAGGAAGACATATTAGGCAGATACACTGTGCTACAATGATAGTAACTTTCATCCATGAAGAAATCGATCGGCCCCAATTGTCGAAACAAGCGAGGAAAGGCTTGACCCCTAACTATCGTCTCTTAGCCGGCGTCAATCTCACCACAGCGTTTGGATTGTTGATGATAACGTATATAGATCCATCGGACGCTGTGTTGATATCGCGGATACGCCTAATTCCTTTTAAGAAGACTTCCTCGGAAACGACCTTATCGCCATCCAGTCCCAAGCGTTTGATTTCCTCGAAAGCCAAAGCCCCAAATAAAGCTTGATTCTTCCACTTGGGAAATAGGTTGCCGGTCTAGAATTTCAAATCGCTAACAGCGTAAGAATTGCCGCTCCTTGGAATTTGTTTAGCGATCGACTGTTCATAAGAAAATTGAATTGAATCACAAAGGTTTCCTGGAACCCTATCGAGATTCTGGAAGTTCATCTATCACCAAACGATTAGAAATCGAAGTTTTTAACAATTCTAAGGAACTGCGAAGAGAGCATTTGCTAAAACGACCCAAAGAGGTATCGATACCATACATACTACGTAGCAAATTATGGTAATGGTGCCCACACGCTCTGAATCGTCGCTGTAGCTTTTGCTCTGGAGTATGAGTGACGATGCAGGTGGAGAGGCCCCCTGCAGGATGAATAGCAGGACGAGAAGAGGATCAGAACGCATCCAAGGAACGAGGGCCATGGCTCCGAGAACTATGGCTGGCATGATAAATAGCTTTTGTAGGACCACCAGACTGCCTGGCTTGAGATAGCGTCGCAGGTCAATATTGAGCGTACCCAGTGTTGCTCCCAGCACGAAGATTCCGAGAGGAACGGCCCCCTGGCCAAGAAATGTTGCCGTGGTAAGAATAACTTCTGGCAGGTAGTCCCGCGTTCCCGTTGCCACCAGAAATAGGGCGACTATATTGGCATAGATTGGCGGGCTTAGGATATGGCTCCATTGAAAAGGTTCATCTCGCTTCCTTTTTCTCAGAAAGTGCTTCCCAATCAACCAAAGTAGCGGGTTATTAGCTAAGATGTAGAGGAAGACATAGAGTGCGAATTGGTCAAAGGTCTCCCCGAGCATCAATTGCCCGATTGGCAGAACAAAATAGCCGGCGTTCTGCAAAAAGGCTACCGGCTTGAGTTCCCGCTTTTCCGGACCCATCCGCGAAAAGAGAGGCACGGCAATCGCCCAGCCGCTGAGTGTAATTAAGGTGGCCGAAAGGGGGAGGGCCCACCAATATAAAAATTCCGATGGTTGCAATCTCCCCACGATATTCGAAAAAATCATGCAGGGCAAAAAGACGGTTATAACGGTATCCGAAATTAGCTTAATCCCGCTTTTGGGGATAATATTCTGTCGAACCAGCAAACTAGTAAAAAGAACTACGAGGCCGATTTGGGCGACGGCTTCAAAAACGGCGAGGAATTGTTCGAGTATGGGGGACATGGAAAGGCGATGCGACTCTCAGGGGAATAAATATCTGTTAAAAGCAATTCTTTGGGGTGGTGCACGAAGATTCTCGACTCGCTAAAATTCCCGCGGATTCTCGGATAGGAAATCGATGATCCACAAGATTGATGTAGTCCTTCCGTTGGAAGAGTCTGATCGGAAGACTCGCTGGAAGGAGGAGGTAGCCAAGCAACTCAAGAGAGATAAGAGCGAGATCTCTGAGATTCGGCTACTCAAGCGATCGATTGACGCGCGTCGAAAACAAATAAAGGTACAGCTCCGTCTTGAGGCTTCTGTTAGCGAACCTTTGCCGCCAGAACCTGAATACACTCCGGACTATCCGGTTGTCTGTAAACGCGCTCCGCGTCTGGTTATCGTAGGAATGGGTCCGGCGGGAATGTTCGCCGCCTTACGGGCGATCGAGCTCGGTTGGCATCCGGTACTACTAGAACGGGGTAAGGATGCCATCGCCCGAAGATTCGATTTAGCTCCAATACTCCGAGAAGGGCGGGTTATCGAGGATTCTAACTATTGTTTCGGTGAGGGTGGGGCAGGGACTTTCTCAGATGGGAAGCTCTACACCAGAGCCACCAAACGCGGACCGGTCAGAAAAGTATACGAAACCTTTGTAGAACACGGTGCACCTCCCAGTATCTTGCTGGACGCCCACCCGCACATCGGCTCGAACTTGCTCCCCAAGGTTGTCAGAGCGATGCGGGAAACTATTCTCTCTAGTGGTGGCGAGGTCCATTTCCAGACCCGGGTCACACAATTAATTCGAACTTCTGAAAGAAAGAGCGTCGTCGGAGTCTGCACCAAAGACGGTCGCGAATTTATTGGGGAAGCGGTGATCCTGGCTACCGGTCACAGCTCGAGAGATATTTATGAGCTGCTTGTTCGCGAAAAAATTTCAACGCTACAAAAGCCTTTTGCGATGGGAGTACGCATCGAACATCCACAGGAATTGATCGACAGTATTCAGTACTCCTGTGATCGAGGAACGAGGCGGCCTCCGATGCTGCCAGCCGCTAGCTATCGCTTGGCTACCAAGATCGACGATCGAGGCGTCCATTCCTTTTGCATGTGCCCGGGAGGCTTCGTAGTACCCTCTGCAACCGAGAAAGATGAAGTTGTTGTCAATGGAATGTCCCTTGCTAGGAGAGACTCCCTTTTCGCCAATAGTGGTTTCGTCGTCACCGTTGAGCCAGAGGATACGAAACCTTACCAAAGCGAACATGGCGTTTTGGCGGGAGTTGCGTACCAAAAGTGCTTGGAGCGGTTAGCTGCTCAAGCAGGCGGCGGGAAGCAACGTGCACCAGGCCAGAGATTGACCGATTTTTTGGATCGCCGGATGTCCTCAAGCCTTCCAGATACGAGTTACTTCCCCGGGCTGACCGCTGCTCCTCTACATGAGCTGCTTCCTGATGGGATTGCCAATCGCATTCATATCGCCCTGCGTAAGTTCGGAAAAGCGATGAAAGGCTATGTCACCGAAGAAGCGAATCTAGTGGGATTCGAAACGCGTACCAGTTCGCCAGTCCGGATCCCTAGAGAGGAAGGATCCCTCGTCCATCCTCAGGTAGAGGGCTTGTATCCTTGCGGCGAAGGGGCAGGATTCGCTGGGGGAATCGTATCGGCGGCCCTTGATGGAATGAAGTGCGCTGAAGCCGCTATATCGCGGTGAGCGAAACGACAGTGATACCACTTTACCGGCTCAGGCGTGCGAACGTATAAAGTTTGGACGACCGGGTTCAGACCCCGCGGCATCGAAACGGTAGCCGTCTTCGGAATAGGAAGTAAGCACATCCGGATCAACAATACGATTTTGCATAACCCAGCGAGCCATCATTCCTCGACTACGTTTGGCGTAGAAGCTCATAACTCGATATTCTTTGCCGTCCTTGGAGTCCAAAAACCGGGGTGTAACAATCTCTATTTTTAACGCCTTTCTGTCGACGGATTTGAAATACTCTTCGGAAGCGAGATTGAGTATGCAGGTCGATCCATTGCGAGATGCTTCGCTGTTTAGGAATTTCGTTTGAGTCCCATTCCAGAAAGCGTAGAGTGATTGGCCCTTGGCATTCGCCAGCGAAGTACCCATCTCCAAGCGGTGAGGGGCCATCAAATCCAGTGGTTTCAGAATGCCGTAGAGCCCTGAGAGAATTCGCAGATGCTCTTGAGCATACTTCCGGTCCCGGGCATTGAACGAAGGGAAGTCCAATCCTTTATAAACATCCCCTTTGAAAGCGAAGGCGGCTTGACGGGCCTTGGGCCCTGGTTTCCGGGAAGCCTTCCAGCTTATGTAGCGTTCAACATTCTCCTCAGCCAGAGATTCAGATACTGACATGAGTGCTTGAATATCCTTGGTCGACTTCTTTTTGAGAATGCCAATTAGCTCGCGGGACTTTCCCGTGAAAGCGGGAAAAGTGAAGTCATTACATCGAACGGTTGATTGATAATCGAGTGATTTCGCGGGCGATAGAACAGTAATCATAGGAGCTAGCTTTTTTGCTTAAAGCTAATATGGGAAACGGCTCCGATGCCATTTGGCAACGTTTCAGTTGGGAAATAGGCGCACAGCCACGATACAAACGTCATCAGAAAGTTCTTCAGCTCCTGCGGATTCCTTGAGCTCATCGGAAATGGCTTTCAGTTGTTCCGGCAGATCGTCGCTCTCATGATCTAATACCGTTTCCTCCAGATTTTCGACGCCCCATTCCTCACCTTGCTTGGTTTTCTGTTCGATGATTCCATCGGTGTATAAAAGCAACTCGGTCTTCTGGGTCAGTTCGAATTGGTTACTCTTGAAAATCTCGTTCGAAAGCAGTCCCAGGGCAGGTCCAATGTCTTCAACTGGGCAAAGCTCGAAGTGCGATCCTGAGCTATCTTCGACGCGCCAAATCGGCGCTGGATGGCCCGCACTGGCGAGCCGAACGTTCCCTATGTTTAGATCAACGACCGTGTAAAGAGCCGTAACGAAACGAGGGAACTCCGGATCTTCGGCAAGCTTCACCAGGCTGTCATTTAGATGCTTCATTACTTTGTCTGGCTCGGTTAAGAGAACCGGGGTCTCCAGCATGAGTCCCCGCATTAGCATGGTTACGAGAGCTGCTTTGATCCCGTGACCCATTACATCGCAAACGAGGATTCCCAAACGGTTTCCGGGTATGGGAATGAGGTAGAAGAAGTCGCCCGCCAAGTGATGACTAGGCGTGTACAGATAGGACGCTTCGAGCTTCCACATATTCCCGGAAAGGGTATACATCGGCCGCGAGTCGAAGCCTATAGCCATCAGTTGCTCCTGCAACTGGCGGGCTACCAGCAACTCAGCTTCGAATTGTTGGTTCTTTTTGGCCAACTCTTCGCCGGCACCCTTGGCTTTTTGCTCAGCCTCTTTCTGCTCGGTGATATCCATGATCATCCCGACGATGCCGGTTATGGCTCCTTGCGAATTCTTAAGAGGTACCTTTGAGCTCAACGCCCAACGACTTACACTGAGAAGGCCCTTAGTAAATTCTAGTTCATTGATACGCGGGACTCCCGTTCCCATGATTTCCGCATCCTGGGCTTCGATTTGCCGTGCCGTTTCATTGTCCCTTAAGTCCGTTAATTTCTTGCCGATCACATTCTCTCGGGCGTCGATATGAAAGGTGTTCCGGTACTCTTCGTTTATGAGCAGAAATTTGCCTTCAGTATTTCGGGCGAATATGCGGCATGGCAGGATTTGGATGATGGTTTCCAGCAGTTGCCGCTGACGGTCTAGTTCGATCTCGGCGAATTTGCGCTTGGTGATATCCCGGGAAATACCGAAGGTGCCGCATATATGCCCATTCAAATCCCTGAGAGGCAACTTGGTAGTCAAAACCCACTTTTCGGTTCCGTCCCTCTGAATGTCTCTTTCCTCTTTAAAATGCGAGCCATTGCCAGTTTCAATGATCTCCTGCTCAGCATCGAATTTGGGCCTCGCGAATTCGTTCTGGAAGAATTCAAAGTCGCTTTTACCAATTGCTTCATCCGGATGAGACAAGCCAAAGAATCGAGCCATTGAGTGGTTGATGCAGGTGAAACGACTGCGCAGATCTTTAAAATAAACATGATCGGGGAGAGACTCCATCAACTGCCAAAAGAGGAGATTCGCTTCTATGCTTTCCTTCTGACATATGGCCTGACCGGCATTGAATGCGTCTTGCATGGCCTGCTTAAGCCGCTCCATCGTCAATCCCTCGAGGGAGTCCGCTTCCGATTCAAGGTCTAGGTTAAGCGTTTCCAGCCCGATTTCTCTCAGCATCGCGGTTAGCTCCGAAGGAGTCGTCATTGCGAAAAACTTAGGATCTTTGGCCCTCTAGCCAAGCTAGCAATTATCAAAAAGATCTGATTTACGCCCAAGGGCGAAAAACTTCGTCTTGAACGCACGTTCATGTCAGGAACACTCCGTCTTGAAACAGCTTCGCCCAAACAACGGCTAATGACATCGACTCAAAGCAAATTCACCCGCCCTTGAATTCTCATCAACAGTTCAATTGTCTACCATTGACAAAGGGAGTTCGCGTACTCGTTGCGGATAGCAACGGGCTGATCGCGGTAGATAAGCCAGCCGGTACACTATCACATCCAAATGTAAAATCGGACCAAGGCAAGGGGCTTTTAAACCTCCCTTACGACTCGGAAAAGCAAGCATATATTAAACCCGGGAGAGAAAATGGAGACGTTCAGCCGATCTATCTACTAAATCGGCTCGATAGTGCCACATCGGGAATCTTGCTTCTTTCTGCTTCTAGCCGAACCCGGAAAGCTGTCATGGAGGTCTTTGAAAATAGGAAAGTGACAAAAATCTACAAGGCCCTCGTTTTCGGTATTACCAAAATTAAGGGGCGAGGTATGATTTGGAAGGACCGATTACGGGTAGTTCAATCGGGAAAGTCTGTTCGGGCGGATACCGGTTCAGGTAAGTCAGCGGAAACAGAGCTGGTTTCCGCCCGGTCAATACCAGGCTCCCCTATTGCCAGCTTGCTCGAATTGAAACCAATTACCGGTAGGACGCATCAGTTGCGTGTTCAGTGTGCAAAACGTCGATTACCTATCGTTGGGGATCGAACCTATGGGAATTTCCAGAAGAATAAGCTCATTGCGCGGACGAAAGGGATCAAGCGCCTCTGTCTCCACAGTTCGGAGACAAGTCTCGAATACGTTCTAGATGGTAATTTATTCCGCTTTCGCGCGGTCTCGGATATTCCATTCTAGCACCTAGTCCCTTTGAGGATTGCTATTAGCATGAGGCTGTGTGCTCAATCCCCTTCCATGAAAGAAAAGCTCAAGAAACTTCATCAAAAAGCGAGAATCGACCGGGATGTCTCCCGGACGCAAGCTTACGGCGCCGCTTTAGCCGCCATCCAGGAGGGTGAGGTGCGAGCTAACGAGGACTTCGACGAAGCGAAAATGATCGCGGTCGTGGAGAAAGAAGCCAGTAAATTCATGGAGTCCGCTGACGCATTTACCAAAGCTGGGCGTTCAGAAAAAGCCGCGGAATTGCAAACTTGCGCGGTTCTATTGACTGGCTTGCTCCCTGCAAAACTAGATGAAGACGCATATCCCCAAATTGTTTCGGACGCGATTGCTTCCGTAGGAGCCTCCAGCATGAAAGATATGGGATCTGTGATGGCCGTACTGAAAAAAGAACATGGGTCCGCTCTAGATATGAAAATCGTCTCGGCAGCGGTAAAAGCCGCCTTGACCTAGACACAGTCGCCTATTCGGAGCTTTCCGCTCGCTGATTGACAAGGAATC
>DKNL01000006.1 GCA_002474325.1 Opitutales bacterium UBA7389 | reverse complement strand
GACTGCATCCACTTTAATCGGGTACTTCGGGCGGGGCTCATCATCTTCTTGGTTACCTCGCCAACGTCGACATCGATGAATCGGCCGCCGCCCTTGAACAGGCCGTACTTTCCTTTCTGATAACGAGCCCGCACAATTTCTCCTTCATAGGGAGTATCCACGAAGTAGTCGTCTACATCAACCGCAGAAGAGCGAAAATCCGGATCGCTAGATCGCCGCAAATCCACTCCTTCTAGCAGTCCAGTCTTCTCATACATCTGCAAACAGAAATCAGCGACATTGTTGGTGCCCACCGAAGCAAACACGTCGACAAGTTCGCAATCCACCAAGTTAGGCAAACAACGTTTCATCTTATCCTTCCAACCGGGTTTGATCGTCTTGCAATACAAAGGGGAATAAAGCTTCTGAATCTTGTTGGAAACCTCGAAGTTCAAACGTTCCGTCTTGCCCGTATGCCGATTGACAAGAGAGACACAAGTTTCTCGGTGATCATGATCGCTATCGTGGACGAAAAATACCACTCTTCCGCCAATCTCCCTCTGCAATCTCTTGGCGGTCTTGATCTTCGCAAACAAGAATCGATTCGGGAAAATCCCGCAAGGTTGCTGTCCGAAACAAATGACAGGTTTCGGCACTATACCTCCTTTTTTCCTATCACCAATTGTATTGAATAACTGATGACAATTACCAATAAGCAGGCTATTAAATTATACCAGAGATATCCGATCTGCGCTAGGTCCGTGAAATAGAGTAACAGCACGCAGAACTGGGCGATGATAGCCGCGATAAATGCCGCATGGGCTCCAATTCTACTAATGAAGAAGGCCGCCAAGAACAGCCCTAGAACCGTCCCATAAAACAAGGATCCCACAATATTAACCGCCTCTATCAAACTCTCAACCATGCTAGCGAAAAGGGCGAAAAGAATAGCCAAACCACCCCACATGGCCGTAAAGATCCTGGACGCCTTTATGTAGTGACGCTCACCTCGGCCCTTCACGAAGTGGTGTTGATAAAAGTCGACAGTGGTAATCGTCGCCAAAGCACTGAGCTCCGATGCCGTCGAGGACATTGCAGCACTCAATATAACAGCAATAAGCAGTCCTATAAGTCCGATCGGCAACTCGTTGAGGACGAAATGGATGAAAACGTAATCAGTTTCCTTCATGCTCTCCTGGCCCGTGGTCCGAGCGATGTGACCCTTTAGCTGGGAACGGGCATACTTGACCGCCAGACTAGCGTTCTGCAGTTCCATTTTCGAAGATTCCGCCTCTCCTGGTTCTCCATTTCTCAGGGCTCCGACGTAACCTTCTATGGCGTTTCTCTGCTCCTGAAACCGATTCTCGAATCTAAGCTCATACTCTCGGTAAGTATTGGCGTCCACCGATTCCGCAATCTCAGTCATAGACTCTGGCAAGAAAGTTGCTGGAGGACGTTCCCACTGGTAGAAAACGAATACCAGCACGCCAAGCAGAAGAATCAGGAACTGCATGGGGACCTTGAGCAATGCATTGAACATCAGGCCGAGGCGACTTTCGCGCACCGATTGCCCTGACATGTAGCGTTGAGCCTGTGATTGGTCCGTGCCAAAGTACGAGAGAGAGAGGAAGAACCCGCCCAACAAGCCAGACCAAATCGTGTATCGCTTGTTCAAGTCGAAGGACAAATCAACCACGTTCAAATGACCCAATGCTCCAGCAATGCTAAGATTCTCCCTAAATCCCGCGTGTCCCATGATTTTGTATACAACAATCCCAAAGGCGATAGCCATGCCAGTGAGAATCACTGTCATTTGGTACTTGTGAGTAACGCTTACTGCGTGGGATCCGCCTGTTACTGTATAGATAATAACCGCAAGACCGACCCCAATAACCGTCGTATTCATATCCCATCCGAGGACGCTTGTAAGAATGATCGAAGGGGCGTAGATCGTTATGCCCGCCGAAAATCCTCGTTGGATCAGGAAAATCGTGCTTCCCAAAGTCCTAGTCTTCGAGTCGAATCTGTGCTCAAGAAACTCATACACAGAGCAGAGCTCGAGCTTGTAATACATGGGCACGAACACCGCCGCTATCAAGATAAGGGCCAGCGGCATGCCAAAGTAGTTTTGCACGAATGCCATTCCGCTGTCGTAGGCCAAACCTGGCGTGGACAGGAACGTGATCGCGCTTGCCTGAGTCGCCATCACCGATAAGCCGATCGTTCCCCAATTATTAGAACTTCCTTTTAGAAACTCATCCAGCTTACGATCATTACGCGTTTTCCAAACGCCGAAGAATACGATGGCGACCAGAGTAACTCCAAGAATGGCAATATCGATAGGGTTCATAGGTAAAGATTCGCTCTAATCGAAGGTCTTAGTCAGCCAAACGAAGAACGCTATTTGGGCCACCAATGCTCCTGCCACAATCAGGTAAAGCCCCGTCCAACCTTTAAAGCACTCCTTCCTGACCGATTTAACGATTTCAATTTCCGGATCCGATTTCATGTCCTAATGAGATTAAATTAACGAAAAGCCGAATCGCTCCAGGATTTCCCTCAGGCAATTGGCGAAAAAACGAAAGCCCCGTGTAAGCATACCAACCTTTCCCATACCTCGCGACCAGAAGCCCCCCATTCCTCGGCGGCTCGCCTCTGTCGTTGGCTGAAAGCAGCGGCTCATAGGCTTCGTCCCAGCTGCTGGCAAAATATAGTCCGCGCTCTTGTATCCAATTATCAAAGTCCTTTTCAGAGATGCGATTTGGGAAATTGAATGCCGGATGCTCGGGACTGAGAATCTTCATGGGGACTTTTTCCTCGGAAACGCGCTCTCGGGAAAGCCTGATTGGGAATGGCGCCGTGAACCTCGATTTCGCCCGGAAGCTTGTTGTGCTGTACTGGGATATCAAAGTGCCGCCACGTTCCACGTAATCTAGCAGGGCGTCAAACTTCTTGTCTAGCCCCGCGAAGGCGTCGAAGACCCGAGGGCCCAAAATCACGGCGTCGTAACCTGCGATCGCTTCCTCGGAAATCTCGCCCACCGAAAACCGGCCAACAGTGTAACCGATTCGATCCAATGTGTCCGGAACGGTATCCCCCACTCCAAGCACGCAGGCGACTCTCGTTCCAACCCGACTCAATTCCAGTCGAGTCAGTTTAGTCTCAGCTTTTCCAAGCAGCGAATGCCTGCCGATATGATCGTAGTAAATTTCCTTGAAACTGGAATCGAATCGCTGGCCATCTGATGAAACCGCGGTAAACGCTATCGTCACTTCCGAGGAGGTTTTCGGTGGCGTCACTCGGGCGAGGACCACCGATGAGTCTCCTCCACCTCCGAGAGAGAATTCTGGATTGGCTACCTCTACCTTCCAATCATTCGGGAAGCTCGCCTCCAGAACGCCCGAAATCGGACCAAAATTGCTGGCTATGCGAACCGCTACTTCCTTCGGCTCTTGATCTTCAAAGAGCGTAACAGGGCTCTCGGGCTTCAACGCCAAGGCCGGGCGAATCGCCACCGGCTCTCGAACCTCTCCTTTGACAGGATCGCTAGTCACTTTAATCAGTGGAGCTTCGAACTCAACAATATGTCCTTCGATTTCCACTTTCGCGACGATTGATATCGGATCCGGCAATGACTCCGCCTCCAGCAGTCGACGGTTCCTCAGCTTGTAAATTCCAATGCTGGGAGTTTCTTCTAACCAATAAGGTTGAGTGTGTGGGATATTTGTAGCCAAACTAGCCTCCAATGAAACCGTCTCCACCTGATTCGCCGTTAGGCTTATATTCAAATCATCCTTACTAACTAGCGATCTGCGATCAGGCCAAACGGAACTATCAAAGTATGTGGCTTCCAATCCTGCTAAGCGAGCGTTTGCGGGCGATCGATTGACTATCTCAACGCTGATACCCATCTCGCTTCCTGCCAAAACATGGGCATTCTCATTTCGGGCTTCCAAATGCAGCCCCATAGATGACGCGATTATCCTTTCCAGCTGAGCTTGCTTCCTTCGAGCGAAACGAGAATCCGGAAGCGCCCGCAACTCGTCGTTCAATTTCAGCAATTCCGTCAGAGATCGCCAAGGTGCGGCTATATCGAAGTCCGACTTTATACTTTGGATACGATCCGAAATCGATCGCCCATTTGCATAACGTTCCCATGTCGTATCCACGCCTCTCAGAAAGTCGCCTTCAGCGGGATCTCCATCAAGCAGCACGAGCCGTTCCACTTGCGATCCGCGCCTGCCAGCCCGTCCAAAACCTTGACTCTTGTGCATGCTTCGGCTGCGAGCTGAAATCTCGGTGTAGGATTCTCCTAACAGCGGATTGTAGGTTCCTATCTGCAAACTAACGACTTCGCGGGATTCGTTCTGTAAATTGGAACTTGCAGGCCCGCCACGCCTCTGGCCAAAGCCATTCCAAAAGATCCGTTTCGCTTGATGCGTATCCAATTTTTCCAGCTGATCAGGAAAGGCGTTCGGATCTGCAGCCAGCTTGAATGCTCTCAGTGCCAACTGGGCGGAAACCGTGTGATGTCCGTGCGTTGGGCCAGCAGAGGGATTGAATCGGGTAATAATTATATCAGGTTCGAAATAGCGAACCGCGTAAACGACATCGCCAAGAACCTCGTCTTCCTCCCAGTTCTCTAGCGTATCCTCGGGCCCTTTGGAATAGCCAAAATCCCGGGCTCGAGTAAACAACTGGTTGGCTCCATCGATTTTTCGAGCCTGCAAAAGCTCATTAGCCCGAATCAGCCCCAGTTCCTCTTTGAGCTCAGAGCCAATGAGATTTTGGCCGCCTCCGCCACGAGTAAGAGACAAATAGGCTGTCTCGAGGCGCTCTTCTTGAGCTAAGTAGGTAAGTAGGGTAGTATTTTCGTCATCAGGGTGGGCAGCTACGTGCAAAACCGATCCCACTCGCTCGAGTTTGCTGATTTCCTGGAGTATCTCAGAAGGACTCATCATTTGGGCCCAAGCAGCTACTCCAAAACTGGCGAAGAACACGGCAATACATAGAGAAGGTTTGATTGGCATCGTACAGAGATAAGATTCTAACGAGTGCTAACGATTAAGGCTTTCGAATTACTGCCAATATCTAACGCTACCTCAAGATATTACACTATCCGATAAAAAATGAGTAAATGGCGGAAGCCGAAACGGGCTTGAGCAAGGCGACCCGCTGCCAGACGACACCGATGTCGCCAGGTATTGGCCGCTTCGCGCTGCTTATATCTGAGAGAGCACCATTTGATCATTCTTTTTGGCGGATAGTATAATCTAATTTGTCACGTATTGAAATTGAAGCCGTTCATGAAACGTAAGAAGAAGATACCCGCACCGATTATGGTTACATCACGTTCATATAGCTTAAAATCTGTCTACGGAGCGGGCCTCAGCCGCATTCGCAGACTGGCTCCCTTGGCATTCACTCTGTTTACCCTTCCTGCTTGGGCAGGCTTTTCGATCTCGGGAAAAATTGGAAGCGGGGCAGCCGGGACAGAAATTGTCCTATACCGAATCGATATCGATTCGAACGCGAAATCGGAAGAAGGACGCATCTCCGTCGCTGCAGATGGGGTCTTTCGGAGGAGCTTCTACGGCGAACCCGGCCTCTTTTCACTAGATCTTCCCAGCGGCCAGGCACTCGGTCTAGCCATCGATCAAGATCAAAACGTTGAAATTGTCGCCGATCCCAACGACGCAACTGGCTATTCGGTCGCGGGATCGCCCGATACGCTGGACCTGCGAGCTTACGAAGACTTTCGCAAAGACTCGCTAACTCGGCTCGTTTACCCTCCTCGGGCCCAGCTCAACGCCGCCAAAGAAAATCCCAACGCCCCGTCAGGGCTAATGACCCGATTGGCAAAAGCTGAGGTACAAGGCTATACAGCCCATCGGCGCGAACTTAATGATTTCAGTATCGATCGAATCGGTGACTCTATCGTTCTCTACGCTACCTCGCTTCGATGGGACCCAGACTATCGCCTAAAGGAGCTCCAGGGCAAAGTGGACGCATTCGCAGAAGAGCGTTCCGAGCTCGCCATCACTGCCAGCATGCAAACGCGGCTTCAACGATTCGCTCGAACCGCTATAGGATCCGTCAGTTCTCCGATTTCAGGTCGATCTCTGGATGGGAAATACTACTCATTGGCCGACTTTCGCGGGAAGTATGTCCTGGTCGATTTCTGGGCATCTTGGTGCGTTCCCTGTCGCGTCGAAAACCGACTCTACAACCAGCTCTTGCCGAAATATGCAGACCATCCCTTCGCCATCTTCGCGGTCAACTTGGACGACAACCGACAAATCTGGGAAATGGCTTCGAAAAGGGATCGCGTGGTTTGGCCACAAATCTCGGATTCCCTGGGATGGCAATCTCCGCTTGCCGCCACTTACAACGTTACGGCCCTGCCCATGAGCTTTCTAATGGATCCCGATGGGCGCATCATTTACCGAAACTTGAGAGGCGAGGCCCTAGAAACCAAACTGGCAGAACTTTTCGAGTAGATCCCAAGCACCTTATGGCAATTTAAAACCCGCCCGGAGGTTGGGTCCACCGTTAAGGGTAATGCTAACAGGAGGAGCTCGGACCCGCTGAGCGGCAGCTAGCTTAATGCACAGTTGAAGGAGCGGCTTTAAACCGCGATCCACCAAGATTAGACAAATCGCGTCCTAAAGCCACTCCTGCAAAAAAGAATACTTAAAGTACGAGAAACCGAGCCATAAAAAGCACGATTCCTGCTCCACCCCAGATTGCTGTTGCTCCCAATAACAAG
>DKNL01000019.1:556-8404 GCA_002474325.1 Opitutales bacterium UBA7389 | reverse complement strand
TATAGGCGCTTTCACAAAATGGATATCTATGTAGGCAACCTGTCATTCGACGCTTCAGAAGACGACGTGCGAAACGCATTCGCACAGTTCGGAAATGTCGAATCGATCAAACTAATAACTGACCGGGAAACCGGCAGACCCCGAGGCTTCGGCTTCGTAACAATGCCGGATTCAAGCGAGGCTAACGCGGCTATCGAGTCCTTGAACGGAACCGAACTCTTAGGTAGAGAGCTCCGAGCGCGCGAGGCAACCCCTCGCCCAGAACGCCCGAGACAAGGTGGCGGGGGCGGCTTCCAAGGCGGTGGCAACGGCGGGTTCCGCGGCGGCGGGTTCCGCGGCAGAGGCGGCGGTGGCAAAGGCTCCAGACGCGGCGACCGGCGCCAGCAACAGGACGGTTTCTAAAGGTTTTAGAAATAAAGTACTCCCTACCGACGAACCTCGCCTCAAAACGGCGAGGTTTTTTATTCTTCGAGCCCCATTCGCTCTAAAATCCGCTGCAAATCGTCATTCCCCGCATATTCAATGACGATCTTGCCCTTCTTCGGGCTATGTTTGAGAGATACATTGGAACTAAGAAACGCCATTAAACGGCTTTCAATATCCTCGATTGCCGAGCTCTCCGCTTCTGACAGCTCCCTTGATTGGCCGGTCTTGATCTTCCCGGCTTTAACTCTTAGCGACTGAATCAGATTCTCCGAAGCGCGTACGCTAACGCCTTCTTCGATGATACGACGAGCGAGCAAGGCCTGCTCCTGCTTGCCTTCCAATCCCAGCAATACCTTCGCATGGCCAGTCGAAAGCATATTCGTAGCTAAATAGCCCTGCACCTCGTCCGGCAAAGAGAGCAGTCGCAACGAATTTGCGATCGTGGCTCTACCCTTACCAACCCGCTCCGCCACTTGCTCTTGAGTTAAGTCGAAGTCTCTTATCAGGCTCACGTAGCCTTTCGATTCCTCTATCGGGTTCAAGTCTTCCCGCTGCAAGTTTTCGATCAAGGCCATCGAGGCGGCTGACGTATCGCCAGCCTCTATAATACGAGCGGGAATTTTTTTGAGCTTAAGCAGCTTGAAAGCCCGCCACCGACGCTCACCCGCGATCAACTGAAAACCCCCATCGATCTGGCGAACAACAATCGGTTGGATTAGCCCCTCGCTTTGGATGCTTTCCGCCAAATCGATCAACTGGCTTTCATCAAATTCGCGACGAGGCTGATATGGGTTGGGCTCAATCTTCCCAATAGGGACTTCCTGAAAATTCGGGCTAACACCTGCAGCGAACACTTCCTTTGACGCCGAACCATCGATATTTTTGGAAGCACTTTTTTTCGTTGCCGCGGGTTTCTTGGCCGCACTCTTGGCCGCTGCAGTAGTCGCCGGATTAGAGCTTCCGGAAATTAAGCCAGCTAGGCCCTTTCCGAGTCGAGATTTAGATTTCGCCATGCTATAGAATTGTGATTACTGATGGGGAATAAAAAGGGTACGTCCTACCTGCAAATATTTTGGATGCGATATCTGATTCGCGTTTTGAATCCAGTCTCTTGTTGAACCGAATTTGGACGCGATCCCCGAAATCGTGTCTCCGCTACGAACCACATAGCTTGATCCCGTTTTAGGGAAATTGTCATGAAAACTCGTGAGCACATCCGGGTCCGGTTTCTCCGGGGGTGCTGGCAGATTGCCCAAGGTCTGTTTTACGCTGCCAGCGAAATCGGTAATTTGCTCAGTCACCTGAAGAATGATCTCGCTTTTCATTTTCTCGTCCCTCTGTTCCAAAGAAGCGATCGCCTTCGCGATGGCTTGGTTCAGTTGCCCGACCGTTGCTAGCTGGCCCATACTGTTGTCTATTCTTGATTCATAGCCTCCTATTTGGCGCCTCATTTGATCATTCTCTCGACGCATGCTTTCAACTTGTACGCGCATCGACTTAATAGATTCCTGTAAAATTCTAACGTCCTCGCCAAGATTCGCCACCTGGTAGGCCAGATTTGTCGATTGAGCCCGAACCGGAATTTGAGTGCTTAACGCCGTCACAAACAGAGCTAGGCTCACTCTTCCAATTATATTTAGTACTTTGCCACCCATAGGGATATCGTTAAAAATTAAAGAAGGGAAAACAAGCACCAACCTTGTAGGATTTGGCAAACAATTGTTAAGCTAGAAACCATCCGGCTTAGAAGCGACGAGTGTCGACATCCGCTTTGAAGGCAATCGACCTCCAGCGGGCAGTTCAAAGCCCCTTCGGAAATCCGCGGCGTCCATCATCTTTCCGCCAGGTCTCTGCAATCGCTTCAGACACAAAATTCCTCGGCCGCAACACACCTCTAGACCTTGTTCGCCCATTCCAAGGATTTCTCCAATAGAGCTTTCAAGCTCTTGCTCATCTTTGAAGTCCGCCAAGCCAACCTTTATGATCGCACCTTCGTATTCGAAATTCGACGCCGGCCAAGGATACAGGCCATTGATCCGGCAGGCCAATTCCGATGCGGGCCGATGAAAGTCTAATTCACCATCATTCTTAGCCAGTTTCCTCGTGTAAGTAGCATCTTCCTCTAGCTGCTCTACAGGATAAACATCTCCGCTCATGATTCGACCTAGATTTCGCTCAACGAGATGAGCACTAATCAAAGACAACTTTCTCTCAAGCTCCAACGCCGTATCCTCTTTACCTACACTAACCTTTTCACTATCCAATATCGGCCCGGCGTCCATCTTTCTAACAACTTTCATCAAACTCACTCCGGTAGCCGACTCACCAGAAGCTAACGCCGCCTGAATAGGTGAAGCGCCTCTATATTTCGGCAGCAAAGACGTGTGCAAGTTCCAAACGCCTCTATGGGGAACGTCTAGTAATTTATGGCTTAAAAGATGTCCATAGGCCATTACTAGAATAACGCTGGGATTGATGGCTTGGATATCCAAACGCTCTTCCTTTCCTACTTTACTAGGCTGAAAAACGGGTATCTCATTCTCCTTTGCCCACAACTTGATTTCGTTGGCATCGATCTTCTTGCCCCTCCCTCTCGGTCGGTCTGGCTGCGTATATATCGCATCAATTGAACCTGGGCCGCATCTTCCTTCACGAATCGCTTCCAAAACCGGAAGAGCAATAGAGTCGGATCCCATGAAAATCAATGATTGGCTACTCATCGCCGTTGGCATTTCCCATCAATCATATCAAACTTTTACTTACAATCTTTCAGTCCTCTTTCACATAAGGATTCTTTTTATTGACCAGATCGAAAACTACAGGACAACCTTCGAGCTTGAAAGCCTCGACGATCGACGCTTGCAAGAAACGTCTATAGGAGGCAGCAAGTTTTTGGGCCTGGTTGCAAAAGAGTTTAATTCGGTAGGGCCGATTGCCGGCATGCACCGCATAGTATACGCGAAACCGACGTCCGTCCATCTTTGGGGCAGGCATCCTCTCGGCAATTTTATAGATCAGATTGTTTAAACGCCCAGTTGGAATCTCTTTATCCGAGCGCTTGTCCAATTGTCGGGCATCGTATAGCATTTTTTCGATATCGATATTCTCAATTGCCGAGACGAAACGTACCGGCGATCCAGGTGTAAAGAATATCTCCCTACGCAAGCCCTTCTCGAAGGCTTTACGAAACTCCGATTCTGTTTCGAAGCCCTCTATCTCGCCTTTTTCCCACGCTTTTAGAGGCAAGTCCCACTTGTTAACGACGATTACGATCGGCTTGTTCAGTTTAGAGGCTTCTCCCGCTATTGCCTTGTCTTGATGAGTCGGGCCAGCTTCGGCATCCACAACCATAAAAACAACGTCGACATTTTGAATGGAATCAAGCGAACGGACTCGAGAAAAGTACTCTACGGATGAGCTGAGTTTCGTTTTCTTTCTGATTCCCGCGGTATCAGTAAGGGTAAAACGCCAATCTTCTCCCCGCTTGGATTTCCAAGTGAAGGAGGTTTCGATTGAATCCCTAGTCGTTCCTGGAACATCGCTTACAATGAAACGATCCGATTTCACGAGACAGTTGCTCAAGGATGACTTACCTACATTCGGGCGTCCTAAAAAGCATACGCGTATTCTCTTTTCAGGAAATTCAATCGGGCTATCCACAACAGGGCCCACCGCTTTCACCCGCTTCTTCAAAATCTCCTCTCTCAGTCTGGAGATCCCGCGATCATGTTCAGCCGACACCAAAAGTGGTTCTCCCAATCCCAGAGAATAATGCTCGTTTACGTCGATAGGAGAATCCACTTTGTCCACTTTGTTGACAACCAGCATCACCGGCTTGCTGGACTTTCGAATCGTGTCCGACATTTCGATATCCAAGGGCACAAGGCCTTCCCTTCCATCCACAACCATCAAAATCAGATCAGCGGCACTGATGGAAAACGCGATTTGCTCTTCTACTGCCGACACGATTATCTCCGGAGTATCGCTCATTTCAGCAACCAATCCCATTCCACCCGTATCGACGATCGTATATCCGTCGCGTTCCACCTCGCGGGTTATCGTATCACGGGTAACGCCTGGCATGTCGTGGACTATAGATACGCGTTCGCCTAATAGTCTATTGAACAATCGACTCTTTCCCACGTTCGGGCGACCAACAATCGCTACGGTAAACTGACCATGCATATCTGAACTTCCTCTGCGCTTTACTCGCTCTACGAGCCCGGATCCTTTTACTTTTGTTGTGCCCAGTCAGACCCTCTCAGGCGGTCGCGTCTGCCGATTGGAGGTCAACGAGGAAAGAAACCTTTCGATTCTGTCGCAAGCGTTGATCAGTTCGTCGTACCCTGTCGCGAAACTGCATCGAACAAACCCCTCGCCATATTGACCGAAAGCTCTCCCGGGAACCATAGCTACACGCTCCGCCTCCAGCAAACCTTTCGCGAACTCCTTGGAATCGAGCCCTGTCACTTCTATGTTCGGGAATGCATAGAAAGTCGCTTGAGGCATGTGGCAAGGGAGCCCCATTTCATTGAATCGACGAACCACGAGATCTCGTCTCCTTTGATATTGGGCCTTCATCCTCTCTAGGGCATCGTCACCGTGTTTCAATGCCTCTGTGGCAGCATCTTGAGCGATTACCGAAGCACACATCATCGAGTATTGATGCACTTTCATCATGGCCTCCACTAACTCGGCAGGCGCACAAGCGTATCCGATACGCCATCCAGTCATAGCCCATGCTTTCGAGCAGCCGTGCAAGAAGATGGTCCGTTCCCGCATTCCAGGAAACGTGGCTATGCTCACGTGCTCTCCCCCGTAGGTTAACTCGGCATAAATCTCATCGCTAATCACAATGAGATCTTTCTCGACCGCAAAACGAGCGATTTCCTCCAACTCCTTCACTTCGGCAACTCCTCCGGTCGGATTACAGGGCAAGTTGATTATTAGGACCTTGCAACCTTCCTCCCAAGCTTTCTTAACTTCAGCCGCTTTTATGGTAAACGCCGATCCAGCATCGGTTTTTATCGCTATACCTACTCCATGAGCTAGCTGCACGGTCGGATGATATGAGACGAAACAGGGATCCTGATACAAAACCTTGTCGCCCGGATTCAAAAGAGCCCTTAAAGCGATATCCATAGCCTCGGAAACGCCAACCGTCGCGATCACTTCGTCGCTAGGTCGATACTCCAGACCAAATCGCCGACCAACATACCGGCAAATTTCCCGACGAAACTCCAGCGTTCCCAGATTGGATGTGTAGTGAGTTCTGCCCTTTTCCAGCGAATAGATCGCCGCTTCTCTCACATGCCAAGGAGTGGCGAAGTCCGGCTCACCAATGCCGAGAGATATGACATCGTCCATAGTGGACACGAGCTCGAAGAAGTCCCGGATTCCCGATCGAGGAAGTCCAGATACGTGCTCCGCGACAAAACGTTTTTGGGATGGCTCCACGATTCTCGATTATCCCAATCCTTAAGGAGTAACTTCGAGGCGTTCTTTATCCTCTTCCGGATGCTCTATAAGAAACCCCTGCTCCTTATAAGCCCGTAATAGGAAATGAGTCGCAGTCGACACTATGCCTTGGATGGTCGATAGACGCTCGGAAACAAAAGCAGCTACCTGATGTAGGGTCGGCTGCTTTACGATTACCAAAAGGTCGTAGGACCCAGACATTAAATAGCAGGACTCTACTTCTTCGAATCTAGAAATTCGCTGAGCCAAGCGATTGAATCCCCCACCCCTTTCCGGCGTGAGTTTCACTTCAATCAATCCTCGAACCGCATTTTCTGATCCTTCCTCCGGATTAAGGACCGGCAACCAACCAAGAAATACCCCGCTCTTCTTGAGCCGCTCCAACTGTTCTTCAACTACTTCCTCAGACATGCCCAGGATTTGAGCCATCTGCTTTTGGTCCAGTCTCTCCCCCTCCAAAATTAGCTTGAATACCTCGTTCATGGTCGCCGAAACATGCGCACTCTTGTCGCAATATCCAGACGTAATTTCTCCCAATCCAGCCATGAGACGGCGAACAATCCAATTAACCACCTTCTGGAATCCGTCTATGTTACGATAATAGCGGGAATCGAGTCGATTATTCGATCCCAGGCTTTACGGGAACTCCTTCGATAGCCAACCTGCCTTCGTTATGTTTGAGAGCCTGACTGACAAACTATCGAACGCAATACGGCATCTTCGTGGAACCGCCAAGCTTAGTGAGGACAATATGTCGGAAGCCCTAAAGGAAGTGCGGGCCGCTTTGCTTTCAGCGGATGTCCATTTCAAGGTAGCTCGGACGTTCATCGAATCCGTCAAAGAGAAATGCGCCGGCCAAGAGGTTCTTAAGTCCGTAACTCCAGGCCAGCAAATCGTAAAGATAATCAACGACGAGCTCGTCAGTCTGCTCGGCGAAGGCGAAACGGAACTTGTAAGAGAAAAGCCTCTCAAAATCATGATGGTGGGACTGCAAGGCGGAGGTAAAACAACCACTTCTGCCAAACTCGCCAGGTATTTGAAGAAAGAAGGCTTTGACCCGATGCTAGTAGCCTGCGACGTCTACCGTCCCGCTGCTATCGATCAGTTGGAATCTGTCGGAGCTCAAACGGATGTTCCCGTTTATGCTGATCGCACTTCAAAAGAAGTCCCGAAGATTGGCCAGGCTGGGCTCGATAACGCTATCAAAAACGGCAAGGACCTCATCATTTTTGACACGGCTGGTCGTTTGCAGATCGACGAACCGCTTATAGATGAAATCAGGGAACTCAAAGCGCGAATCAAACCTGACGAAGTCATCCTCGTGGCCGACGGAGCCATTGGCCAAGAGGCTGTAAATGTCGCCAAGGCATTTAACGAAGCCGTCAAATTAACAGGCATCGCCATGACCAAGCTCGATGGAGATACCCGGGGAGGAGCCGCCCTGTCGATGAAGCAGATTACCGGCGTTCCTATCAAATTTTCCGGTACCGGCGAAAAGCTGGACGACTTCGAACTCTTTCACCCCGACCGGATGGCATCTCGCATTCTCGGCATGGGCGACGTAGTTTCCTTAGTCGAAAAGGCCCAGGAAAACATAGACGAGAAGCAGGCCGCGAAAATGGCCGACCGAATGATGTCTTCCGATTTCAATTTTGAAGATATGATAAACCAGTTTCGCCAAGTGAAGAAACTTGGTTCAATGCAATCGATCATGGGCATGATGCCGGGAATGAGGGGTATGGCGGTCGACGACAAGGCTGAGAATCAAATGAAACAGTCCGAGGCTATCATCCTTTCCATGACCCCTCAAGAACGCCACGCCCCGAATATTCTAAATGCCAGCCGTCGAAATCGTATCGCCAAAGGTTCCGGCGTCAAAATCAGCCAAGTGAATCAACTCATCAAGCAACACATGCAGATGAAAAAGATGATGAAGAAAATGAA
>DKNL01000019.1:0-247 GCA_002474325.1 Opitutales bacterium UBA7389 | reverse complement strand
GAAAAAGATGATGAAGAAAATGAATGGAGGAGGTAAAATGAAGAAAATAATGAAGCAGATGAAGGTGCAAGGGGTGGATCCATCCCAAATGCCTCAGTTGCCCTCAGATTCAGGCGACCTTGGTTCAGGGCTGGGCGGATTTAAGGGGAAGCTACCGTTTTAGCGTCTCGCCTCCGAGAAATTAGCTGGCTCGCCTACTTGGCGGGCTCGGCTGGATCCGCCTCCCCTTTCTTACCACGTAGAAGTT
>DKNL01000029.1:7401-11797 GCA_002474325.1 Opitutales bacterium UBA7389 | reverse complement strand
GAGTGGGGCCCGCTCGGCTCTTGCCGACCTCGGTATGGATGTTTGCTGCCTTTCCCTTTCTCACGAAGCCCCACCCAACAGTGCTTTCGACAGCGATGATGATAAATGGGTGGATCCTGTCGAGAATCATACACGCCAAGGAATTGAACATGCAGCACAACTTGGTGCCAGTTGCGCCTACGTCGTTCCGCCAAAGCCCAAAGATCAAAATACGCTGCCGATCTTAAGCCAACGCTATAAACAGTTAGCCGAGCTAGGGCGAAGCAAAGGAATCAAGATAGCCATCGAGCATTTCCCAGGTACTGTCCTGCCCACGGTTAGATCCACGCTTAAATTCATTGAGAAGGTGGGCCATCCCAATCTCTACCTGCTCTTCGATATCGGGCATGCCCAGATGAGCAACGAAGACCCGGGCGACGTGCTACCGCTTGCCGGCGACCGACTGGCCTACATTCACCTCGATGACAACGACGGCCAGGGGGATCTTCATCTTGCTCTCACAGAAGGGATCCAAACAAAAGAGAGTCTATCCACATTCTTCTCAGTGACACGAGATATTGGATACACGGGTCCTTTCAGTCTAGAAATGCACTCCACCCTTCCCAATCCGCTCGAAGCCATTCGGTCTAGCAAAGCCATCGTCGAGGACTGCTGGTAGCAGATAAAGCATTGGGCATAAGATACCTAACGCGATTTCCTCTCAGGTAGAGGTCGATCTCCGAGGGACCATCCGATTCTTTTCATTGTGGTCGCTCGGAGATCGACCGCTACCTATTTCAGCCGCAACTTTCCCTAACTATTGAAGCACTTTCCGATACAAACTATCTCAAATGCTATTCTTGGTGCATGCTAATTCTTGACTAAGTCCAGAATTCGCTGTTTTTCGATTCCGTGCCAAAACAAAGTCGCGAACAGATGGATGCTTCCGAAGCCTTGAAAGATGCTAGGCTTCAAGTGACGGCCCAGCGACTGGCGGTGATACGTGCAGTACGCTCCTCGCCTCATGCCATGGCAGATGAGATTTGCGATACCGTTCGGGGAGAAATTGGAGCTATATCACGGCAAGCGGTGTACGACTCTTTGAAGGTCATGTTTGAGCACGGAATACTACGCCGCATTCAACCGGCTGGGTCATCGGCGAGATACGAGGTGCGGATTGACAATCATCATCACCTAGTGTGTCGCCAATGCGGTTCCCTAGTGGATACCGATTGCTCAATAGAGAAAGTACTTTGCCTCGATGCCAAGGACAAACACGGCTACCTCATCGACGAGACAGAGGTTATCTACTGGGGCATCTGCCCCGATTGCCAGTGATCAAACGCAACTGCACTAACAACTTTCATTTACGAAAAATAAAAACCTAACTGACTATATCGAAATTAGTAACTCAAAGATAAAAAAGATGTCTGAAGAATCAAAATGCCCGTTCAATCAGGCCGCCTCAGCTGGGGGTGGAACAACCAATCAAGATTGGTGGCCCAATCGCCTGAAAACCGAGCTGCTCAGCCAGCACTCCTCTAAATCAGACCCAATGGGGAGCGATTTTAACTACGCCCAGGAATTCAATAGCGTCGATTACGATGCCTTGAAAAAAGACCTGGCAGAACTGATGACCGATTCCCAAGACTGGTGGCCAGCCGACTTTGGACACTATGGTCCATTTTTCGTCCGCATGGCCTGGCACAGCGCGGGCACTTACCGAACGGGTGACGGCCGCGGCGGCGGCGGACGTGGACAGCAGCGTTTCGCGCCTCTCAACAGCTGGCCCGACAACGGCAATCTAGATAAGGCTCGCCGCCTGCTTTGGCCCATCAAACAGAAATACGGCCAGAAGATCTCCTGGGCAGACCTCATGATCCTGGCTGGCAACGTCGCCTTAGAAACGATGGGCTTCAAGACCTTTGGCTTTGCCGCCGGCCGAGTGGATGTTTGGGAGCCCGATCAAGATGTTTATTGGGGAAGAGAAAACGAGTGGCTCGCCACTAGCGACAAGGAAAACAGTCGCTACGAGGGAGATCGCGAACTGGAAAATCCCCTCGCTGCCGTTCAGATGGGCTTAATCTACGTCAATCCGGAGGGGCCTGACGGAAACCCTGATCCCCTCGCTGCAGCTCATGACATCCGCGAAACCTTCGGACGTATGGCCATGAACGACGAGGAAACTGTCGCCTTAATCGCCGGCGGGCACACATTCGGCAAAACCCACGGAGCCGGACCTGCCGATAACGTCAAAGAGGACCCGGAAGCCGCCCCAATAGAGGCTCAGGGTTTCGGTTGGGAAAACAACTATGGCAGTGGCAAAGGTGAAGATACGATCACCAGTGGACTGGAGGTCACCTGGACGCAAAAGCCGACTGAATGGACCAATCTTTACTTCGAGAATCTCTTCAAATACGACTGGGAGCTCACCAAAAGTCCGGCAGGAGCCAATCAATGGATAGCTAAGGATGCGGCTGAAACCATACCGGACGCTTACGATTCGGAAAAGAAGCACCGCCCTACGATGCTCACCACGGACTTGTCGTTACGCTTCGATCCTAAATACGAAAAGATTTCCCGCCGTTTCTACGAGAATCCCGACGAATTCGCTGATGCGTTCGCTCGAGCCTGGTTCAAGCTAACTCACCGGGATATGGGACCCAAGTCTCGCTACTTGGGACCGGAAATTCCAAATGAAGACCTAATTTGGCAGGACCCGCTTACAGCAGTCGATCATGAGTTGATGGACGAGGGCGATATCGCCGCCCTTAAGAACAAGATAGCCTCTACGGATCTCACCGTTTCACAATTAGTGTCCACCGCCTGGGCCTCGGCATCCACCTTCCGTGGTTCCGACAAGCGCGGGGGCGCTAATGGAGCTCGCATACGCTTGGCCCCCCAACGCGATTGGGAAGCAAACAAACCGACCCAACTAGCTCACGTGCTGGAGACATTGGAAGCCGTGCAAAGCGATTTCAACAGCGCTCAAAGCGGAAGGAAGCGAGTTTCCCTCGCCGATCTAATCGTCCTAGGTGGATGCGTCGGTATCGAGCAGGCAGCTAAGGCCGCCGGCCATGATATCAGCGTGCCGTTCACTCCAGGGCGTACCGACGCGACTGAGGCACAAACCGACGCCGAGTCCTTTGAGCCGCTCGAGCCGCAATCCGATGGGTTCCGCAACTACCTGGGAGCTCGCTTCAGCATCCCCGCCGAGCACCTTTTGGTCGACCGGGCCCAGCTTCTAACTCTAACTCCTCCGGAAATGACTGTCTTAGTTGGCGGTATGCGGGTATTGGAGACAAACGTAGGTGATGAAAAAGCGGGCGTTCTAACCGATCGTCCCGGCCAATTAACCAACGACTTCTTCGTCAATCTACTCAGCATGGATATCGAGTGGAAGCAAGTATCGCCTTGCGGCAACGCCTTCGCCGCCATGGATCGCAAAACCGGCGAACTCAAATGGACTGGAACCCGGACCGATTTGGTCTTCGGCTCCAATTCTATTCTGCGTGCCGTAGCGGAAGTCTATGCATGCTCAGATTCGGAAGAGAAGTTCGCATCGGACTTCGTGGCCGCTTGGACCAAGGTCATGAATCTCGATCGCTTCGATCTAGCCTAGAGCTCAATACAATCCTTTCCAAACAGCCCCGGTTGTGGTTGAAAACTGCGACCGGGGCTACGTTTTATTGATTCAATATTGAATCGCCTCAAAATTACGTTCGTTCCGAACAACCTCTTTTCAGCAATCATGCTCCCACCCGATCAAATTCAACTTTCACAGGATAGCGGACCGCAGACGATAATCATCGAACGCTGCCCTTTATGCGACAGTGCCCAGGCGAGCCCGTACGCCGCGTTTCCAGAATTCACTTGGGTTTCCTGCGATTGCGGTTTGATCTACAAGCGATCCGCCCGAATCGGGACAGAGAGCGAAGATATTTATGACTCCAAGTATTTCCGCTCGGGAGATAGCAAACATGCCCATGATTATGATAAACGCAGGGGCCGCCGGATACGAAAGTCACGAAAACAAATTCTCGACGCCTTAAACCACACAGAACCGGGGCCCCTATTGGACATAGGCTGCTCGCTTGGATACACGCTTCGAGCCGCCAAAGACCTAGGACTTGAGTGCGTAGGGATGGACGTTGCACCATACGCTGTCGAGGCTTGCCGCAAACAGGGCCTGAAAGCTGAGATGGGGGATCTTGAACACATGCCTTTCGCAGACGGAGCCTTTCGTGTTGCGGTCATGAAGCATGTTCTTGAGCACACACCCAATCCTCGGTTAGCCTTGAGAGAAGCCCATCGGGTACTTCAACCTGGGGGTGCTCTCTTCATAGCGGTTCCGCATGCTGAATACAACAAGGCCCAGCGCAATCCCACGAAAAGCCGTTTCTATCGCCCCGATTGC
>DKNL01000029.1:1903-7023 GCA_002474325.1 Opitutales bacterium UBA7389 | reverse complement strand
CTCGAACAGACCGGCTACCGCGTTGGTAAAGTCCACCCTCACCTCCTGCGCAAACGCTCTTCGCATATAGAGCGAATCGCCGATTTTGTTTTGGCTCCTTTTAATCTCGTCGGGGGACTAGCCAAGAATGCATTAAAGCTTCGCAAAGAATTTTGGTTGGTCGCCATTCGAACCTGAGGATCTCCATTAAAAACCTATCCTCAGTTTACCGCGATGGAGTTTCAAAATATCGGGCGTTTCATAAATCCCTAGCACAGTTGAATATAGCAATTCACAATTTATTATTCGGCTTCTAGATCCACTTTCCACTGCCTTTAGAGGCGTTTCCCTAGAGACTCCAATAACTATAAATCTTGTCGGGATTTGGCTTGGTCGAATGCGTTCACCCCAACGTCTTCAATTCCACTTTTCGGAACTGTACCGGGTGGCTTTCGGACTGCAGGGAAATGGTGCCTTCACTAATCATCTTAGGGTGGCCAGCGAACAAAAGTCGCTGAGCGCTCTCGTCGCGTTCGTCGAGCTGAGGCTTCTCGTAGAAGAGCACTTCCGTTCCGTTGACGAAGTGGCGAATGGTTTCGTTGCCATACACTTCCGCTTCCACCGTGACCCATTGATCGCCGTGATAGGTTTCCGAAGAGGAGTCAGTACAGTGGGCCAAGATCAACTCCCCATTCATAACCACATTGGTGCCCGGCGTGCAGAGATTCATGGTGGAACGTGCATCCGTTTCATTGCCACCCAGAATCTGAGCCTCGATGGAAACCGGAAAGTCCTGATCGACGGTCATCGATTCCGGAGTCTGGCCATGCAACATAAGACCGCTATTGCGAATGGCCCAGCCAGGACCGCCTTTTACTTGCTCGCCAACAAATCGGTACTCGGCTCGAATCCGATAATGGGAATAGGTATGCTCGTAAAATAGATGCCCAAATCGCTCCTCGAAAGTCGGGTATTCTTGAGGTTCATACACCACACTCAGCAAGCCATCCACCACCCTAAAGGTATCCGCCGGATTTTCGCCTACCTCCGAATAGCGGACCTTCGGCGTCCAACCATCTAGATTGCGGCCATTAAAGAGCTGGACCCAGCCATCCGCAGTCCCACTCCCCGACTTCTGGCCACAGCCAACGACGGAAAATCCCGCGCCCGCTACAAGCAGCTGGCCTATAAAATTGCGGCGATTGGTGGAATGCGAATTAACACAACCTTCGAGATACATCGAGTTCATTAGATCACAGTTGACGGGTTTCGAACGGACGTCAACTTATCCAATTTTTCTTTCAAAAGACGGAACGGGACATCCCGTTCCACCTGCCATCCATTGGGAATATAGGTGGAGTTTGAACTTAACTCCCAACCTTCGTGCCTACAATCTAGCTTTCAGCTCCCTGGCTTTCTCGTAGGCTACATCTGCTGAATCAGCTAGCACACAGAAATGCCCCATCTTACGCCCTTTTCGGGCCTCCGCTTTACCATAAAGGTGTAGCTTCGCTTCAGGGTCCTCGAGGATAACCCCAAAGTTTGGCTGCCGATCTACCCAAGCATCTCCGAGAATATTAACCATAGTGATCGGTCGGAACAGTTCTGTTGATCCCAGGGGCAAGCCGCAAACGGCTCGAACGAATTGCTCGAACTGGGAAGTGACACAAGCGTCGATCGTGTAGTGACCTGAATTATGCGGGCGCGGGGCCAATTCATTCACCGCCAAATTCCCATCTTTGAGAACGAAAAACTCGACGCCCAGCAATCCGACTAGACTCATCTTTTTGGCGATCTCTTTTGCGAGCGTCTCCGCCTGGTTCTGTAGCTCCGAAGAAATCCGGGCAGGGACAATCGAATAATCGAGAATGTGGTTCGTGTGGATGTTTTCCGCCACCGGAAAGGTAGTCACTTCGCCATTCTCGTTAGCAGCGACCATAACGGAGATCTCCATGCTGAAATTCATCCAACCCTCTAGCACGGCCCGATGCTTACTAAATCGATTCCATATCGATTCAGTATCCGTATCTTCATTACAGATTTTTAATTGCCCCTTCCCATCATATCCAAATGCTGCTGTCTTCAACACGGAAGGCCGTCCGATTTCGGAAAGTGCGGTCTCGAGATCCTCAAGGGAATCGACGATAGCAAAGGGAGCACAGGGGATTCCATTGTCTCTCAGGAAATTCTTCTCCCGCTCGCGGTTCTGGCAGATGTGTAGAATTTCAGGACGCGGATGAAGCTGCACTTTTTCTTCTAACACCCGGGTCGCCTCCACGGGCACATTTTCGAATTCGTAAGTGACTACATCCGCCGCTTCGGCCAAACACCCGAGTGCCGATTCATCCGAATAAGAAGCATTAATCTCCAGGTCGGCAACGTGGCCTGCGGGGCTCTTCGTCTGAGGCTCGTAAACGGTAAACCCGTATCCGAGAGTGCGAGCCGCTTGTCCGGTCATGCGACCTAGCTGGCCGCCTCCGAGCACTCCGATTGTGGAACCAGGATCGAGCATGCGACGATTGAAAAGGCCCCCGCGATCCTAGTCCAGTTCCATGGCCTCGACTTTGGCCTTTAACGCTTCCCTATAAGCTTCCAGCTTTTCTCCAAGCGACAAATCATAGGTAGCCAGAATCGAGACAGCGTACAGAGCCGCGTTCTTGGCTCCCGGCACGCCGATAGCAAAAGTCGCTGTGGGAATACCACCGGGCATTTGCAAGATGGAAAGTAACGAATCCATCCCTTTGAGCGATTTGGATTCTACCGGCACTCCGAGCACCGGCAGCGTGGTCAGAGCCGATACCATTCCTGGCAGATGGGCCGCTCCACCCGCTCCCGCAATAATACACTTCAATCCCCGCTCCTTCGCCGTCTTGGCATAATCATACATTGTTTCCGGAGTACGATGGGCGGACACCACTTTCGCTTCATGAGGTACTCCAAAGTCCTTCATAATTTCCGCTGCTTGAGAAAGTGTGGGCCAGTCGGAATTGCTGCCCATAATGATGCCGACTAGAGGTTTTTCTTCTGACATGTCTTAACGTTGAATACCAATTCAATAGAGCTGCGCTGGATTCGTCAATTCAATCCCCGAACGGATATGGGCAATTATAGCCCGAGACGTTTCAAGAGGTAGCGGCCAAAATTCTGTGTAGGAAGCTCCGAGGTATTAGACCCGAAGCGAATAGAACATGTTGGGCTCGAATCTGGCCTCAACAAGAGAGATCCATCGTTCGTATTCCCTATACTCATACAAATCTACATTCGTTTCGTTTACAAAAGGACTTTGCCAAATCGGCAAATTCGTGTTCTTTCCCAAAAATACTAATATGAGCAGTACTCCGATAGATTCTCGACGCGGATTCCTCAGCACATTTCTCAACTGGGTGGAAAAAGCCGGGAATCGCCTTCCAGATCCCCTGATTCTATACTTTGGCCTGGCGATGCTAATTCCTGTTCTTAGCTGGCTCATATCCTTCATCGGCTGGAGTCGCGTGCATCCAGTCACGGGAGAAACGATCGGTTTAATCAACCTGCTCACCTCAGAACAGATCCAGCGGATATTCGTGGAAGCTGAGAACAACTTCACCAGTTTCCCACCCCTCGGAGCCGTCCTCGTCACCATGCTGGGGATTGGCGTAGCAGAAAGAAGCGGCCTTATAGGCACGAGCTTAAAGCTCCTAGTCGAAGCCACGCCAAGATCCCTAATTTCAGTGGTCGTCGTGTTCGCCGGTGTCATGAGTTCCATGGCGGCTGACGCCGGTTACGTAGTGCTCACTCCCCTCGGGGCTGTGCTCTTCGCGGGCATGGGCCGACACCCATTGGCTGGCCTGTGCGCCGCGTTCGCAGGAACGGGAGGCGGCTTTTCTGCCAATCTCCTCCTCACCTCGCTCGATCCTTTGCTTTCGGGTTTCACCCAATCGGCAGCTCAATTGTACGATCCCGAGCGAGCCGTGACGGCTGATGCCAACTACTTTTTCATGATCGCCTCGGTCCTCGTAGTCACCACGGCGGGTTGGTTCGTTACCGAGCGCATAGTGGAGCCTCGCTTGCGCAAATGGGATCCGGATACCGACGACTCGGAAAGCGAAACGAAACAGGACTCAGCTCTAAAAGCCATCACCCCCCTCGAGCGCAAAGGGCTTCGCGGCGCATTAATCACCGTCCTGGTCACCGCTGCGGCCTTAACGGCTCTAACGATTCCCCAAAACGCCGTTCTGCGCGACGCAGGGGGCAGCTTAGCCCCGATGGTACAAAGCCTGGTCATCATCATTATGCTATTCTTCATCTTCCCTGGCTTAACCTACGGTTGGATCGTAGGAACGGGTCGAAGTTCAAAGCAGCTGGCCAGGATGATGGGCGACACTATGGCAACCATGGGCGGTTACATCGTTCTAGCCTTTGCCGCCGCCCAATTCGTGGCTTTTTTCCAATGGAGTAATATGGGGCTACTCACCGCCCTTACCGGGGCGGAGATTCTCAAAGGACTCGGGGTCGGCCATCTTCCTCTTATATTGAGTTTCGTTTTTCTGGCTGCGGGGATCAATCTGGTCATTGGTTCCGCCTCCGCCAAATGGGGCATCATGGCGCCGGTTTTCGTCCCCATGTTCATGGCCCTAGGAGTATCCCCAGAAATGACACAGGCCGCCTACCGTGTAGGCGATTCGATCACCAACATGATCACCCCGCTCAATCCCTATTTCCCTATCGTACTAAGTTTTGCCTTACGTTACGATCGCAAGCTGGGTATCGGTACGCTTATTAGCTCCATGATACCCTACTCCATCGCTTTCGCCATCGGCTGGACCATCCTGCTAATCGTCTGGTATCTAATTGGCCTGCCGCTTGGCCCTGGAGCTTGGATCAACCTTTAAATCCGTTTCCTTAATCAATTTCTCAGTTGAAAAGTGAAGCCCTTGAGGTCGAAAGCCCACACTTCGTTGGTCCGGTGCCTACGCCGCTGACTCAGTCCATGGCGGCTAAGAACCAAACTGATGGTACTCTCGTGCGGCGAGCGCTCTATGCCATGGATATTAAAGAGCAGCTCTCGGATCTTCTTAGGCCCCAGCAAGATGCTTGCGCTTTAGACGCAGTATCAGCTTCACCACTGCATCGCTAACGCCGCGACTGTTCGAGCACGGCTT
>DKNL01000029.1:0-1571 GCA_002474325.1 Opitutales bacterium UBA7389 | reverse complement strand
TCATGTCCTTCAGGCTAGTCGAGCCGTAGGCTCGATTGTGCCCCAGCCACTTTTAACTATTCTTGGTACAGCACAAATATAGGTAACACTTTACCCAACGGCATAGGTAACACTTTTTACTGTTGGTGACGTAGTAAGTTTACAATCACGGGGCATACCAAGGACCCAAGACTTCTTCCACGACGCGACCACAAAGAGGCGGCAAGCTGAGTCTGCTTTCGGGAACCTTGTTAAAATGGTTCTTAGCAAGGAGGCTCACCCTTGGCTTTTCACAACGAAGGGGATTCCGACTTCAAACGAGCGAGACATGCTTCGTTAACAATTTGATGGTAGCCGTCAGAGAGCAGCTTATACTCTCTCGCAATCTCTTGAATAGTTTTGCCTTCGATTCGCTCGACTACTTTTTCAAGGCTTGGGCTTGACGCACTGAATTGGGCCAGCGGATTCGAACTTCTAGCAGACGTACATTCGTCTAATCCCAATTTTCTTAGTATCCCGCGACACTCTTCCAAGCTTTCAAAATCGCCTAAGTGCAAATCATCCGCCTGATAAAAACAAATGCGATAGCGGCCTTCTCGAGTCTCAGAAACTTCATAAATCAGTTCCTTCCCGCGTTCAGACCCCTCCTCATGCCAAGAACTGGAAACCCCCTCATCTAAATTAAGGCGGAGCATCTCCATTATCTCGCCAGCACCATCAATCATTTTTTTTGAAACCGATTGAAAACCGTTCCTATAAAGAGATAAAGCTAGCCAAGATAAAACGACGTGTCGCTTCAGGGCGCACAAAACCGAATCTGATTCGTTACATCCTTGAATGTTCATTGCAGGATTCAGAAAAATCACTAGATATCGATCTCGACCAAACAACTAAATGGTCGGCAATATTGTTCACAAAACCTTCGAGCGTTTCAACAAATCGAACCGGGGAATTACGTAACGAACTGTAGGCTGATTCAGCCACCCTCACAGCCAAGCCGACGAAATCCGAAGTACATTGACGAACTCGCACAAACAAGATGCTCGCCATGGCTTCATCATCCAAGAGAACCACATACTCTACTAACGTTTGGGGTTCAGCGTTGGTCTCTTCGCAAATAAGCGTTTCTAACGCTTCGAGAGTAAAGTGGCTCAGCAGCGCGGGGTTAGACGCATCGCTTACTTCGCTTAACTTTGGTTCCAATGAGGTATCCACCGTGCTTTCTTGGGATCTTTATTAAATTTAGGTCAAATAAAAGCATTTTTATAACTTTTTATGCAGAATTTTTTGGGCTCTCTAGGTAATTCAGCAGAATTTCATCTTTTCCTGTTAGGGCCAAATAGATCTTTTTTGAGGTCAGCTGCCGATATGCGGATCATGGGAGTATCGCAATCCAGTTATACGCCCATCCGCAGGGGCTCAGGGTCCGCACAGCGTGTTCCGCGTCATTCGCTACGTGCCTGAATATCCGAGAATCAAAGGCAAACTTGTTTCGGATTGATCACGCTAACCGAGCTATCCCAAATTCGAGAAAGTCCGATCAGATTCCCTCAGCTCAACCAGAATCGTTATATGCCCCTTTCGAAACGATC
>DKNL01000072.1 GCA_002474325.1 Opitutales bacterium UBA7389 | reverse complement strand
CTTCACCGGCGAGATGTTCGGGAATGTGAAGTTTCTCATCCCATTGGTATTGGAGAATGAGATGCGGATCGATACGCATATCGCTTACGGAAGCACCTTCGCTACGACCCTCATAGTCATCGAACAGATTTTCGGGCTCGGGGAAAGTGTGATTGTCGAAGTGGCGCCTGTACTTCGGACTGGGATTGAAATCGGAATGTGGCGCCTTGTGTTGGGAAAGCAGAACGAAGGGCTTCTCGGAGTCGCGGTTGCGCAGCCATTTGACGCTCTTCTCGGCTATGATCTCGGTGGCGTAGCCTTCATTCTCGATCACTTCGCCCATATTGATGAATTCAGGATCGTAGTATTCGCCTTGGCCAGGGAGGACGTCCCAGTAGTCGAAGCCGGTGGGCTCCGTGCCGAGGTGCCATTTACCAATGACAGCGGTTTCGTAACCGGCCTTCTGGAAGAGTTTCGGGAAGGTGGTCTGCGTGCCGTCGAAGCGGGTGGTTTCGTTTACGAGGAAGCCATTGAGATGGCTATATTTTCCAGTGAGGATAACGGCACGGCTAGGGCCACAGATCGAGTTGGTGCAAAAGGCGTTGTGAAACAACATGCCTTCGGCCGCCAGCCTATCAAGATGAGGCGTTTCGATCAGGCCTCCATAAGCGCTGATCGCTTTGCTCGCGTGGTCATCGCTCATTATGAACACGATGTTTGGGCGCTCATGGTCAGCCGCATATAGCGCCTGAGCCATCAGCAGAAGGGCCAGAGAAATCAGAGGGCATTTTTGAGGCATAACTCAATGATATGTTACTCAGAGCCGTTGATGAGAAGTCTAATAATAAACTCCTCCTCTTTTTAGAAATATAGACAATTAGCCCACTCATTTATACATCCAAAATATCAAGCTACAACCCGCTTCATCCCTTAAGAAGACCTCGATTAGCAAAGTCCGCGCTTTTTACTCAAATCCGATGGCAGCGCAAAAGCCCCATCGAATTAAACTGGGCAAGCGGGGCTGAAACCGCTTGGTTTGCTAGGGCAATGAAGCAGGCAATTAGATCAAGACATCGTATTCTGGAAGCCATCCGAAGCTTACTGCTCGCGTCGGTTAGTCTTACATCTTTTGGGGAACAATGCCTCGCGGATGACTACCCTGTAAAACCGCTGAGCTTTGTAGTTGCCTTTGGGGTTGGGGGCAGCGCAGATCGAATGACCCGGGCCATTTCCACAACCGTATCCATTGAGTTGGGGCAACCCGTTAAAGTGATCAATAAAGCGGGGGCCGGTACCCTTCTAGGAGCGAACTATGCGCTAGGGGAACCGGACGATGGATACACGGTATTAGCCAGCACATTCTCACCCTATCTCTTGAATACAATTCTGGAGGGCAATGCTGAGTATACCATCGACGATTTTGCTTATATCAATTTCCAATGGTTCGATGAGGATTTGATCGCCCTCCACAAGGGATCTCGATTTCGCGACCTCACGGAACTGCTTGAAGAGATTCGTAATAAACCGAAAGCCGTAAGGGCATCGGTCGTACGAGGTTCGGCGGGCCACTTGATGGCCAAGCTGCTTTTGCAGACACTCGGGATTCCCCAGAGCAATCTGAACCTGGTCACCTACAATAGTGGAGGCCAAGCTCGAGCGGCGGTTGCCGGAGGAGTAGTCGACTTTATCGTCATTAGCGCGAAGGGTTCAGAACCGATTCGAGAGTATATCCGACCCCTGGCCATTGTAAGTGAACGCGTGAGCGAGTCATGGAATGCTCCGCCAATCAACGAATCTTTAAAACCACTAGGAATCCAAGTGCCTTTGCTTCCCGGCTCGGCTCGAGGATTCGCTACGACTGCTGCATTCAAACGCGAATATCCTGAGCGCTTCGATACCCTTGTATCCGCTTTTAAACGAGCGTTGGAAAAACCGGAACTCCAACGGCAATTGGACAATTCGGATATCGGTCGGCGTTGGATTGGCCCAGAACGGTCTCAGAAGATAATGGAGGACAGCTTTTCTATCTTCGAGAACTACGCGTATCTTCTAAAACCCTAAGGATTTATAATGACGTATAAGAGCCACCAAGCTAAAGCGCTGGCAAGCCACCAGATTGCAGATCTCGGGATCCTGGTCGTCCTCGCAGGTTTGGTTGTCTGGTATTTTTTGGATGCGAAGAGCGCTTCAACGCAAATCCTGAATTTGATTCTAATTCTCCCGTTCACCGTAATAACGCTCCTACTCTGCCTCATACAGTTCGTCCGCCAGCTAATTCGGCCTCCTATTAAGGAGCCTAAGGTCGAGCGGGTGAAAAGCGTGATTCCCGTAATCAGCCTTTTTGTCGCTTACACGCTAACCCTCCCCTGGATGGGTTTCGATCTTGGAACCATGCTCTTTATCGCCGCTTTTCTGGCGCTTCATGGAGAGCGTCGATGGCTATGGGTTGCCGGCTACTCCCTGTCTTTCGCTTCTGTCGCTTCGCTCTTTTTCGCTGCTATGCTTCCCTACCCCTTACCCATGATGATTTTCCCTTCATGATCGACCTATCGGCAGCTCTAGACGGCCTAACGCAACTCTTTTCGAGCCCCTATAACTGGTTGATCATCATTCCAGGCATTCTAATTGGGCTGATGTTCGGAGCGGTGCCTGGACTTCAAATCTCAATGGCTATGGCCATTTTCCTGCCAGCGACCCTTTATATGGATTTCATGCAGGCCATGTTGTTTCTAACTTCGATCTTCACGGGAGGCAGCTTTGGCGGAAGCATACCCGCCATCCTGATGAATATTCCCGGGACATCGTCTTCTATAGCGACGTCGTTCGATGGATACCCAATGTCACGTAAAGGGGGTCACAACACAGCGCTAGGGATCGCTTTAGGAGCTTCCTGCATAGGAGTTCTTCTCGGTTATGGAATCCTCTTTCTACTAATCGGTCCGATCTCCAAACTGGTTTTGAAAATGGGGCCGGCAGAAATGGCCGCAATTATACTTTGGGGGATTACTTTAATCGGAACGCTGAGTAGCGGAAGCCTTTTGAAAGGGATCATCTCAGGACTAATTGGAATACTGATTGGCACGGTCGGCTACAGTGAAGCTGGAGTGGCCCGAGGCACTCTGGGAAGCCCCTACCTGCTTGACGGCATCCCGGCAATTCCCGCGATGATCGGAATGTTTGCCGCCTCAGAGTTGTTCCGCCTGGTGAACACCAAGTATCTCGTGGCAGACGTAGCTCTACGCAAGGTCAGCATTGGAGCGATCTTGGCGGGATTAAAAAAGACGATTACTTATCCTTGGGGCATCATTCGTGGAAGTTTAATAGGTGTATTCATTGGATCAGTACCCGGTGTTGGCTCTTCAATTGCTAATTTGATTTCCTACATGGTTGCTAAAAAGCAAAACGAGGAACCGGACTCGTTTGGACAAGGCAATCCGGCAGGAATCGTGGCTTCAGAGGCAGCTAATAGCACCTCCGAAGCGGGATCAATAGCCACCCTACTCGCTTTAGGAATACCTGGAGGAGGAGCAACTGCGGTGATGCTGGCGGCTTTCGCAATGCACAATATTACCGGAGGACCCCAATTTATCCGCGAAGAAACCGATATCGTTTACGCCATTATCTTCGCGAATTTCGCTCAGGCAGCTCTTCTAATCGGGCTCGGGCTGCTTTTCATTCCACTGCTGGCCAACGTGGTTAAGGTGCCTATGAACTATCTAGTCCCGTCAGTACTGGCTTTGTCCCTATTTGGGGCGTTCGGACTGACCGGCAATATGTCCGGACCAATTACGGTCATGGTGTTTTCTTTGTTGGGTTGGGTATTTAAGCGCTTTGACTACTCGGTGCCCGCGGCAGTAGTAGGAATCCTTCTCGGGGGCATGGCTGAAGATTCGTTCATATACACTTATCAGATTAGCGGTGGAATATGGACTTACCTGTTCGAGCGTCCAACAACCATAGCGATACTCATTCTGCTAGTTCTATCACTGTTTGGCAATCACCTGCTCAAAGCTGTGACCCGGCTTACAAACAGATAATTAGGAGCAAGTGATAAAACTGTTTTCGAACCGCTAAGGTTGCAGAGATGCATTGCCCACGACAAGACGTCGTGATGGTAGCCAACCGCTCCCAACCTTTGCGAGTTGCCGTGCTGGCATTTGCTGATCCGCGCTCTCCAACGACTTCAGCGGATTCGCTACTTGGAACTTTCGCGCTGCTGCCTCTCCCGCTCCGCGTCTCTTCTCCGAAATGCCTCCGTTTGCAAGGCTTCGACGAATCCATCGAGATAGCTCGGGTCGTCCCGCTTCTGAAATGCTGGATAGACGGGGTCCTTGGTCTTCTCCATAAACTGGCCGAGGGTAGCCCGATGAGCGGCGATCTCGTCCTGGTAATCGGGATTATCGATAAGATTGTTTAAATTGTCTGGATCCTTCTCGATATCGAAAAACTCTTCCACGACTCTATAGTCGTATTGCTGTAGCAACTTCGCAGTAAAAGAATCCGTTTCCGCTAGGGCGACCATTTCTCGATAGGTGAGCGTTCCTTGTCCAGCCGCTTGGAATTTCCGTCCCCCGGCAGCCCACGGATTGAATATGTAGTTGAAACGCTTGGACTGAACTCCTCGCATGGGATGGCGACGGCGACCCGAACTTTCGTTATATTCCTTGAATACATGATCCAGCTCCGGCTGCTTCTTACCCTTCAAAACCTGATAGAAGGATCGACCTTCGAGGCCTTGCGGATGCTGGATACCTGCTACATCAAGTAGCGTCGGCAGCAAGTCTAGCGCTGAAATCATGTGATCCGTATCATGCGTTCCCGGCTTAATCTGCCCCGGCCAGCGGACCATCCAAGGCGTGCGGGTGCTGTGGTGATACAGGCACGTCTTGGCAAAAGGAAAGGGCATGCCGTGATCGGAAAGAAACATGACAATCGTGTTGTCCGCCTGTCCCGATTCGTCCAAGGCTCTCAAGGTTTCGCCCAGGCAATCATCGGCCCGGCTGACGGACATGTAGTAGTGCGACAATTCTTTCCGCACATTGGGAGTGTCGGGAAGGTAACCCGGAACGGGAATCTCCTCTGGCGTGTAGAGCTTACTCGGCACGTAGGGATCCTTTATCTCCTGACGACGGCTCCATTTATAAAATGGCAAATGGGGGTCGGAAATATTGATTAGGAGACAGAAGGGCTTTTCCGCATTCTCTGCTGCCTCGATGCCCCTCACGGTACTGCGAAAGTAAGCGTCTGCGTCTTTAAAGTGATAGTCTTCTTTCTCCTCGCCCTCGCCAATAATAAGATCCCACGGATAGGGAGAGTAAGGCGTCGTGTGGCCCACTTTGCCGAAAATGCCGGTGAAATAACCTCCCTCCTTCATCAAATCGACGAGGTGCGGATAATGCGGATTTCGAATCGCATAGAATCCTTCGACCAAGTTGCTGTGAGATGTACGTCCCGAAAACATCACATTCCGCCCGGGGTAGCAATTGCCCACCATGACATGGGCATATTCGAAGCGCATCCCTTCCGCCGCCAACTGGTCCATATGCGGCGTGATGTCCTTCAAAGGGCTACCGTATTCGCCGACCGAGTCGCAGTTCATGTCATCGACCGAGATGAACAGAATATTCGGCCGCTCAGCGGCGACTGCCGATATGGATAGGAAGAGGGGAATGAGTCGAAGAATGTATTTATGCATTATAGTAATGTTGATTTAAAAGATCTTGGCCCATGCCTTTCAAGGCCCTCAGGGCTGACGAACAAGGCGTCCCTCATACTTGCAACTTTTGAAGGCGTCGCCGCCTCCGGAAATTCTTGGATCCTCGTAACGCTCGAGTTCGGAAAATAGTTTTTCCTTTGACCGTTTCAAGGTATCCGCGTACTCGCCACGATCATAGACATTGTGTATTTGAACCGCGTCGAGTCTCAAGTCGTAAAGCTCATCGGCGGGTCGTTTACCAAAGGAAAGCTTCCAGTAAATGGCCATTTCGGGATCGTTCTTGCCTTCAATGAGGAAGCCCTTGGTAGGACTCGCATCAACATCCATGTTTATCTTTCCATAGTAGCTACCACCCACTTAAAATTCGAATGCTAGACATCTGGAGTTCCGTTGTCGGGTTTGCCTTTAAATTTAAGGATTCCTCGGCACTTTCTTTTGCTGTCTCTCCAAGCAGTATACATGAAAAATTCGAATATTCAAATTTCATTCTATAACCTTCATAATACCACGCATTACTAAGTGATGA
>DKNL01000308.1:3802-3940 GCA_002474325.1 Opitutales bacterium UBA7389 | reverse complement strand
GGCCGCTACCAAAATTAGTTCCATACTGCTGAGTATGCCAATATCGTTGCTCAACGACAGATTCCGTTGCAAGCTTATGAAGAAATTGTCCGTCTGCTCGAAGTTCTGATAGTTCAACCATTTCATAAAAAACCTCCT
>DKNL01000308.1:0-3449 GCA_002474325.1 Opitutales bacterium UBA7389 | reverse complement strand
TCCGATGAGTTCATTCCGAATCTCCAGCATCGCTAGTATCGCGATCTTCCTGACAACCTTATCACAAGCTGATCAACTTCAGCGCTTTATCGCCCAGACGATCGACAATAATATTCAAGTCGGATACGGCCTAGCTATTGGCGATGTGGACGGCGATGGCGATGAAGACATTCTTCTAGCAGACAAGAGGGACTTCGTCTGGTACGAGAATCCCAGCTGGGAAAAGCATTTGTTCTGGGCTCTGCCGAACCCTCAAAGGAACGAATCCCTACGAGACAACGTTTGTATCGCCGCTAAAGATCTCGATGGTGACGGAAAGGTCGAGGTAGCCGTCGGCACTAATTGGAATCCCGGGGAAACCGTTAGTGAGGAGAAATCGGGAGGCGTTTGGTTTGTAGGATCATTGAGGCGCATCGAACCCGTAAAGCTGCAACACGACCCCACCACCCACCGCATGGGCTGGGCGAGTGGAGAAGACAGTTACGCACTCGTGGTGGTTCCTCTACATGGTCGGGGAAACCAAGCAGGAGCCGGTGAAAACGGTTCTCGGATTTTCGCTTATGATGCAGGGAAAGATCCGTACCGCTCCGACTGGAAGCGGAGCCTTATCGACGACAGCCTACACAAGACTCACAATTTCGATATATTCGAAACGACCACCTCTAAGAGACAGAACCTTCTGCTAGGAGGAACCGAGGGATTTAAAGTCGTCACCTCTGCCGGCAACGCGTGGAAACCAGCTAAACTCCCCGATATGGATCGGGCTCCTGGCGAGCTGCGTGTCGGAAAGGTAGATGAGAATGGATCCCCAACTGTGGTAGCAGCCATAGAGCCGATGCATGGGAACAATGTCGTTTACTACGAGCAGAGAGAATCTGGGATTTGGGCGAGAACCGTCCTGGACAATCGATTACACCAGGGACACGCGATCGCCATTGCGGATCTCATGGGATCAGGAACACTGCAAGTTGTAGCAGGTTGGCGAAATAGAGACTCTAACGGACGCGTAGGAATCCGCCTCTACACGCCCATTGAAGAGGGCAGATGGAATATCAGCCCTATCGATGACGACAATATGGCCTGCGAGGACATCAAGCTGGCGGATCTAAACGCGGACGGGCGTTTGGATATCATCGCTTCTGGCAGGAGCACCAAAAACGTCATCATCTATTGGAACCACCTTATTCAGCCTACCGATTGAATCAGGGAACTTAGCAATGTATCCAGCAAAGACCGCGATTAGTCCCACCGAACCATTAACTGGTTTCGATCTTCCGCGAGACTTTTCAATGGCTCTACTTCATAATCCTAAGGGATGACCGTAAGATTTTATCAAAAATCAATCTCCCCAAGGTCTTTAAACCAGTCTAATCCACATGGCCCAGAAAAAGTTGTTCGCTAACGAAACTGCCGTTTTCGTACAAAAAGAAGTCAACATCTTCCTAGCAAAAACGAACTCTAGACGTTAAACTACATCTAACCAAAATCAATATTTGAAATCCCTTATGACATCAGATTATTTAATCTACCCGATTGGGATCGCAGTTCTGGCCCTAGTTTTCGCCTTCATCAAGTTTCGCTCTATAATGAAGCGGGACGAGGGAAGCGAAGAGATGCAAGATATCGCCAAGCGCATACAGGAGGGGGCTTTCGCATTTTTGAAAGCCGAATACACTTGGCTAGCAGTATTCGTGGCTGTCGTTTTTGCCGCTATTTCTTTGTCGCCGGCGGAACTGGGCCTTGGAATTCGAACAGCGGTCGCCTTCGTATGCGGAGCAGCGGCCTCAGGTCTCGCTGGATTCTTCGGAATGCACACGGCAACGAGAGCTGCGGTTAGGACGACTCAAGCTGCGAGAAATAGCGTTCAAGACGCTCTGGGCATATCTTTCAATTCTGGACTGGTCATGGGCTTCTGCGTCGTGGGGCTGGGTCTTCTAGGCATAACTCTCCTAACTTTGGTTTATCAAGGCACGGGAACCATCAATGAGCATGTACTCGAACAAGTGCTTGGATTTAGCTTTGGAGCATCATCGATAGCATTATTCGCTCGTGTCGGCGGCGGGATATTCACTAAAGCCGCCGATGTCGGTTCCGACCTCGTTGGCAAGGTCGAGGCTGGCATACCAGAAGATGATCCTCGCAACCCAGGGACGATAGCCGACAATGTAGGGGACAATGTGGGCGACGTCGCGGGCATGGGAGCCGATTTGTTCGAATCCTATGTCGGTTCAATTATCGCCGCTATGACCTTGGGCGCGGCCCTCTTCATTGGTCAGGAGAACATATCTAGCGTAGTGTTTCTTCCCCTTGCGGTTTCAGCCTGTGGCATCATATCCTCGGCTGTCGGCAGCTACTTCGTTAAAGCTAAGAGCGATTCTGCCCTACACGGAGCCTTATTTAGAGGTTTGCTCGTAGCCTCCATCATCATGATGGCCGGCGCCTACGCTCTCGTTTCCTTTGTATTCAATTTCGAAGGACTGGCTCTCAATGGCGATGCACTTTCAGGAATGAACTTGTTCTGGGCCATCCTTTCGGGATTGGTCGCCGGCGTGGCAATCGGCAAAGCCACGGAGTACTACACAGCCAAGGAAGCCAAACCCGCTCAGTATATAGCCGCTCAATCGAAAACCGGCACGGCAACGAATATAATTCATGGCATCGCTACGGGCATGGAGTCCGTAGCCTTGCCAGTCCTGCTGATCTCTTCGGCAATCTATTTCGCCTACGCTCAGGCGGGTGTCTATGGAGTCGCTATTTCTGCCGTGGGCATGCTTTCCACCCTAGGTATCTCGCTCGGTGTCGATGCTTACGGTCCTGTAGCCGACAATGCTGGTGGAATGGCGGAGATGGCGACGCTGCCAGAAGAAGTACGAAAGCGAACGGACGCTTTGGATGCGGTCGGTAATACAACCGCCGCTGTCGGGAAGGGCTTCGCGATCGGATCGGCAGCCTTGACCGCTCTGGCCTTATTCAATGCTTATTGCGAAAAGGCTATCGAAGGTCCAGGCACTTTGACGCTGAACATCAATAGCACCGACGTCATGATTGGCTTGCTCGTTGGAGGTTTGCTCCCGTTCCTGTTTAGCGCCATGACCATGCGAGCAGTCGGGAAGGCCGCCAATCATATGGTGGAAGAAATCCGCCGACAATTTCGGGAGATACCCGGAATTCTAGAGGGAAAAAATCCCCCCGATGCCGCTAGATGTGTCGAAATTTCTACTACCGGATCCTTGAAGCATATGATTGCTCCAGGACTGATGGCGGTGGCCATCCCCGTATTGATAGGCAAATTGTTCGGCGCTCAAATGCTCGGAGGCCTTCTAGCCGGAGCTCTAGTATCTGGAGTGATGCTAGCGATCTTCATGGCTAATTCTGGAGGCGTGTGGGATAATGCCAAGAAATACATCGAAGAGGGGCACGAAGGTGGAAAGGGCTCTGACGCACACAAA
>DKNL01000238.1:18431-18939 GCA_002474325.1 Opitutales bacterium UBA7389 | reverse complement strand
AGCCAGGGCCAAGCAGTTGATTATTCCTTGGTAAATGGAGTCAGAGATTGATTGCGGTTAGCTATTTTTGTAAAGCATTAATCCATTCGTCTAGAAATCGCATCGCGACAGTAGTTCATTTATTAGATTCGACTGAACGAGTTTCGAAACAGCCCTGAATTTTAAATTACTGCACTTGCAATCTACTAATTAAAATGTTCATCAGACTACTCCCATCTATAGCTGCAGGCATCCTAGTTGCCGCCCAAGCCAGCTCAGAGACCTCGCTTCCATTAGAGGCTAAGCAAGAAGAGCGGATCGTTATCATCGGCAACGGTCTTGGGGAGCGCATGCTCTATTTCCCCCATTTCGAAACCGACCTGCATCGCCAGTTTCCGAACAAGAATCTTGTGATTCGTAATCTCGCTCGGCCAGGAGATACGCCAGGTTTTCGACCCCATCCCTCCAGAGAATCGCAATGGGTATTTCCTGGAGCAGAAGATTTCCATCCTGAGTACGAGACACACCT
>DKNL01000238.1:16132-18034 GCA_002474325.1 Opitutales bacterium UBA7389 | reverse complement strand
ATTCTAGCTTTTTTTGGATACAATGAGTCTTTCAAAGGAATCGAGCGAGTAGATAACTTCTACAACGAACTAGATGCCTGGGTCGTCCACACACTTAAGCAGAAGTATAATGGGCAATCCGCTCCGAACCTCGTGCTTTTTTCGCCAATTGCTTTCGAAGATCTTTCGGCGAAGATGGACCTGCCAGATGGCAAGAAAGAGAATGCTCGTCTAGAGGCGTATACCGATGCCGTTCGACGCGTGGCCAAAGCTCGCAGAGTGGGGTTTGTGGATTTGTTCAACCCGACTAAAAGGCTGTATGAGCGTGAAGGGAATCCGCAGACGATTAACGGTTTCGCGCTGACTGATGAGGGATACGAGAATCTTTCTAAGATCCTGATTGAAGGGCTATATGGAGAAGTGAAGGGCCAGGAGATGGTTTCTCGAGAAGCTCTATATGGAGTCGTAGAAGATAAGAATTGGTTTTGGTTAAACGATTACAGGATTCTCAATGGCGTTCACGTGTATGGTCGTCGCTACAAACCGTATGGAAATGTCAACTACCCAGAGGAAATCGAGAAGATTCGCCAGATGACAGAACTTCGCGACGGTAAAATCTACGAAGTGGCTCAAGGCGGATCTCCTGACAAAGCGGTGGATGATAGCGAGACGCGGTCCTTATCTACGATAGAAACGAACTACACCCGTCCGATCGAGTTCCTAGAAGTGGACAAAGCCCTTGACGAGTTTGTTATGGCGGAAGGGTACAAGATCGATTTGTTCGCCTCGGAATCGGAGTTTCCCGATCTCAGAAATCCCGTACAGGCGGCATTCGATAACGAGGGCCGACTTTGGGTGGCAGTCATTCCTTCATATCCGCATTATCAGCCAGGGGACGAGCGACCCAATGATAAACTGCTAATTTTTGAGGACACCGACAACGATGGTCGCGCGGATAGGCAAAAGGTATTTGCCGATGGCCTGCACATGCCCATTGGCTTCGAATTAGCTCCGGAAGGCGTTTACTTGGCCCAACAGCCTAATTTGGTTCTCCTCGTGGATGATGATGGAGACGATCGGGCCGATCGTCAGGAACTGTTGCTGCATGGCTTTGATCCCCATGACACTCACCACTCGATATCGGCTTTCTGCGCGGATGCTTCAGGCGCTATCTATATGAACGAAGGTCGCTTTTTGCACTCCCAAGTAGAGACACCCTATGGCCCTGAACGATGCACCGATGGCGGGGCTTGGCGTTTCGATCCTAAGAATTGGCGACTGGAACGTTTCATGCAAACGGATGTATCCAATCCATGGGCAATCGCCTTCGACGAATACGGCCAGACCTTTTTGTCGGATGCGTCAGGGGGCGCCAACTGGTGGTCTCTTCCGCTGTCGGCGAAAATTCCGCACGGCATGGAGATCCCCAAGTTGGCCCAGTTTACCACTCATAGGGTACGTCCTACCTCGGGAACTGAATTCATCTATTCACGTCATTTCCCAGATGATGCCCAAGGCGATTTCATCATCAACAACACCATTGGCTTTCTGGGTACAAAGCATCATTCGATCGTTGAAGATGGAGCGGGCTTTACCGGAGAATTAAAGCAAGACTTGCTATACTCGACCGATTCCAATTTCCGACCGGTGGAGATGGAGTTCGCTCCGGATGGATCGCTGTACATCATCGATTGGCACAATCCACTTATTGGTCACATGCAGCATAGCGCTCGTGATCCGAATCGAGACAATGATCACGGTCGCATCTATCGCGTTACCTATCCTTCGCGTCCACTGGTGGACGCGCCGAAGGTCGCTGAAGCATCCATTGATCAGCTTCTCGTCAACTTAACCGAGCATGAATACCGGACTCGCTATCGCACACGTCGCGAGCTTCGTAGTCATCCTACTGCCGAAGTCATA
>DKNL01000238.1:0-15842 GCA_002474325.1 Opitutales bacterium UBA7389 | reverse complement strand
TCGCGAGCTTCGTAGTCATCCTTCTGCCGAAGTCATACCGGCTGTCAAGAAATGGGTAGGCGGATTGGGCAAGAACGATCCGAAGTATGGCCGGCACATTCTCGAAGGTCTCTGGGCAACCTGGGGGCAGAACCAGGTGGACCAGGATCTCCTGGAACTCTGCCTGAACTCGGATGAGCATGCGGTTCGAGCGGGAGCGGTGCGGGTATTGCGTTACACGCATTATCAGGTACCCAATAGCCAAGAACTATTTTTGAAAGCCGCCGGAGACGAACATCCGCGGGTAAGATTGGAAGCTGTTGTCGCCGCGTCATGGCTAGACAACGACAAGGGAGCAGAGATTGCCTTGGAAGGGATGAAGCATCCAGTCACCAAATGGATGGGCAGGGCCTATGAAAGCGTGCTTATTACCTTGGATGACGATATCCGGGCTTTGAGCGACGCAGGCAAGATCGCCCTAAACGACAATCCCGCTGCCAGATCCTATCTAGCTGGATTGCTCGAGCTGTACGACAAGAGCGTTAAAGAAGTCAGATTGCCACAGATGAATCTCTCCAAAGAAAATCTGGATCTGTACAAGCTCGGTGAAGAGGTTTACCACCGCGACGCCCACTGCGCTACCTGTCACGGCGAAGATGGCAAGGGAACGATACCGAACATCTATCCGCCGCTGAGCAACAACGAGTGGGTGATGGGTGACGATGAGCGCTTGATCAAGATCGTGCTCAAAGGGCTTTGGGGCCCCATCGAAGTCAACGGCAAGAAGTTCGATCCATCGACTGGCGTTCCACCCATGACGGGATTCGCGGGCATGCTTACAGATGATGAGATCGCTGGTGTGCTCACCTTCGTTCGCTTGAACTTTGGGGACAAGAAAGCCCTAACTCGCCCGATTAAGCCATCCATGGTTGCCCGAGTTCGTGAGGAAACCAAAAATAGGGCTAACTTTTATATGGTGGACGAAATCTTGAAAGAACATCCTTTCCCGGAATCCCAGGCGGACGCTACAGGAGTGAAGCAGTGGCAGGATTATCCGGGCGCTGACGGTGTCGGAAAGGGCAAGAAAGTTGTCTTGATCAGCGGCGACGAAGAGTACCGTTCTGAAGAGGCGCTTTCGCAGTTGGGGAAAATTCTCTCCCAGCGCCATGGATTCAAAGCTACCGTTTTGTATGCTCAACATCCGGGAACCCCGGGAATCATCGATCCGAATCATGGCAATGATATCCCGGGACTAGATTCATTGGAGGACGCGGATTTGATGGTGATAGCCACACGCTTCCGTGATTTGCCAAATACTCAGATGAAAAAGATCGAGGATTACCTGAGAGCAGGTAAGCCGGTCGTCGGGCTTCGCACCGCCACTCATGCTTTCAATATTGCCGATAAGAATTCCAAGTACGCGCATTGGAGTTTTGACTACGATGGCGACAAAAAGGCATGGAAAAACGGCTTTGGCGAATTGATCCTTGGAACCACCTGGGTGTCTCATCACGGGTGGCACATGTACGAGAGCACTCGCGGTATCCTCACTGGCATCCACGAAATTCACAACGGAATTGGAGAGGGCGAAATCTGGGGACCGACGGATGTCTACGGTGTTCCGCTGCCGCTGCCTGGGGATAGCGAACCGGTGGTTCTTGGCCAGGTAGTTGCGGGTATGGGCAAACTGCATCCTCCAGTCGGTCCTGGTCCCTATGACCGCGTTCCGAAATATGGCAGGGAAGAGGGATTTCATAAGAACGATCCTATGATGCCCATAGCTTGGACCAAGAGTTATCAGATTCCCGGGGGCAAGAAGGGCAGGGTCTTTACATCGACAATAGGCTCTTCAAATGACCTGACAGCTGCAGGCACGCGCCGAATGATCGTTAATGGGATAATCTGGGCTGCTGGATTATCGGTTCCGAAAAATGGCGCCAACGTGGATCTGGTCGGAGAGTTCGAACCGACTATGTATGGCTTCCAACGCGAAGAAGGTTACTGGCAAAAGAAGAAACTGAAGGTATCCGACTTCGATCTTTAATTCCTATGGGGTAGGTAGTACCGGTCTTCGCTATGGTTTAAGCCGAGGCAAGTGGGTCTATCCTCCGAACATTAGCCAAATTCAATCCTATTGCAGATGAAGCATCCACTCCTAGTTATCGCACTCACTATCTCGCTTGCGTCTTCGCTCGCCCTCCGCGCCCAAGACAGACCGAACATCCTTTTTATCATGTCAGACGACCATACGGCTCAGGCAGTAGGGGTTTACGCGACATTACTCAAGGATTTGGATCCAACGCCTACGATCGATTCTCTTGCTCGCGAAGGCATCGTTTTCGACAACGCATTCTGTACGAACTCGATTTGCACGCCTTCCCGAGCTTCGATTATAACCGGCCAATATGCACACACCAACGGGGTCTTCGATCTAGGCGGGAACATTACCCCAGAGAATCAAGCTCTACCCATTCTCATGAGAGAAGCGGGTTATCAGACTGCCATGATAGGCAAGTGGCATCTCAAGCAGGAACCGAATTTCGATTACTACAAAGTGCTGCCAGGCCAAGGCAAGTATTTCGACACGGAATTCCGGATACAAGGCGATCAGCCCTGGCCCAAGAATACCGTCACTCATACGGGTCAACATTCATCGGACGCCATTACTGATTCGACTTTAGATTGGTTCAAGAAAGAACGCGATCCCGACAAACCCTTTTTCGTTTGCCACCAATACAAGGCTCCTCACGACTACTTCGAAAATGCCCCTCGCTATCAATCATACCTTGCGGACCTCGAAATTCCAGAACCGGATACACTATACGATCCTCCGAATACATTTGGGTCGCTTGCGACAAAAGGATACGACAACGAACTTCTTCCACACATAGGAACTTCGGTAGGCAGTCGGAACCCGAGGCGCTCATACGCCACCAACTTATTCGACCGTTTTCCGGAGGAATTCCCGCCTAATTATGATCCAGCGGTACTGAGCGAAGAGGAAACAACGCGTCTGGCTTATCAAGGATACCTTAAAAAATATCTTCGCTGCGTTAGAGGAGTGGATGACAACTTGAAACGGCTATTCGACTACTTGAAAGAGGAAGGCCTGCACGACAATACGGTCATTATATATACTGGAGACCAAGGCTTTTGGCTTGGAGAGAAAGATTATCAAGACAAGCGCTGGGCCTACGATGAGTCTGCTCGGATGCCGTTCATCGTCCGTTATCCCGAGAAGATTCCACCAGGGATCCGATCCCATGCACTGATCGAGAATGTAGACTATCCTGCTTTGATGTTGGACTACGCAGGAATCGATATTCCCAGTGACTTTCAAGGACGATCCTTTCGTATGATATGCGAAACAGGTCAAGAGCCCAATGACTGGAAACAGGCCGTCTACTACCGGTATTGGATGCACATGGCCCACCATGATAATCCAGGGGAGATGTCGATTCGAACCAAGACTCACAAGCTAATTTATTTCTATGGAGCGAACTACGAGGGCGGTTATCAAACGCCACCGGCCTGGGAGCTGTATGATTTAGTCGAAGACCCTCAGGAACTCCGCAATGTGTATTATGTTCCCAAATACAACGAGATTAGGGAAGAGTTGAAGACCCAATTTGCTCAGCTCAGAATGGACGTTGGCGACGACGGTTCACATTATCCTAAGTGCGAAGCTGTTGTTCAGGAATTTTGGGACTACAGTGAAGAGGACCGTCTTAAAGCGATCGAGATCTCGGCGAATTTCAAGCGGATCCGCGAAGCCGAATTGGCGAATGCGAATCGCTAGTCGCCGTCTTTGATAGGAAGGAACGGCTCGCTCCTCCGATCCAGTTTGGAATCGTGAATGACGTAAGGAACGCCATCCTTGCTCGTCTTCTTATCCATTTCGACGTAGTCAATGCCGAGATCGACACAGATTTGCGCTGCTGCAAAGGTATTTTCCGGAGCCAGATGATTCGCTCATCTGCGAGCGACGATCTCCAGGCCGCGGGCCTCGAGTAGGGCGGCCGATGAAAGCAGGATATAGGCAAATATTGATGAGCTTCTTGCACGCTTCATAGCTTGGAAAGAACTTTATTTTGGAGGATGTCAAAGCTTGGAAAGCATACTGCCTATCAATGAAACGACTTCGTTGCTCTTTGCATTGCGAGGCACATGAAGAAATGCGTATTTGGCCTCCATTTTCCGGGCTTCCTCATTTGCCACGTACATGGAAAAATTGCATACATAGCTGCCGGCATCGTAGGTGATTGTGGTTTTCTCGTTACTTGGCAACTTAAGCGATACGTATTGAAATTCTGGGTCCGATTTGACGATTTTGGAGCCAGAGTGATCTGGCGCCTCTTGCCAATTGCGAGCCCGTCGTTCGATACGGATCTTACGAGCTCTCGGATGTTGACCCAGTCCCAAAATGATTCTCGGGCTGTGTCGCCGAAGAGCATCAGTGAACATTCTCCTGTTAAACTCGACATCGAAAACGAAACCGCGGCCAATCTTTCTAGAATTGATCTCTCCTATAATGGATTCAGTGATATTTACAGAATACCGTAGGTAGGGTTTAAAACCGTATATAAGGACGTCGCGAGTTGGATTCATCAGTTTGATGCAATGTTTATCAGCTTTCTCCCGCGAACGGATCATCTGTTTTCTCCGACACGTTTACTGCGAATCGTTCTCCTCTAGTTGTATGGTCTTAGAGACTATGCTCAACAGCATTCTCCCATGCTGAAAGGGGAAAACCCTCGATGGCGACAAACTGAGCTTCGGCGGCATTGGCTCGGATCTGCCTTACATTTTGATAGGCATCAGAACGATAGAACGCTTTCGCTTTTTCAAGCGATGGGAATTCTATGATGACCATACGTCGGGTTTCCGATTTGCCTTCGAGCGCTTCGCTTACCACACCTCGAGCTATAAATCTTCCACCAAACTGATCGATGATCTTTGGGGTTCGTTTAATATATTCTCCGTAGGCGTCCCAGTCTTCAACAGTGACTCGTCCGACGATGTATGCTGGCGTATCCACTATACATGATATTTGCATCCTCCGAGTGTTGGTACAAGCCCGTAAGATGACGGTTTTTGAAATAGGAGCGGCTTTGGTAAAAGTTGCGACCGTAAACGAGTCTTTCCCCTAATTCGCACAATAGTCATTATGTCTAATTCAGATTCTGATATTGGGATATGTCCGTTAAATTTGAAATTGGGGCTAACCTATTGTTGAATGGATTAAGCGCACTGTTTCCTTTCTGCCGTAGCGATTTTCAGATTCACGCCTCATCCATAGCGAATAATCTCTCAATCTTACATCAATGGAGAAAGCTGCGGATCCCAGTGTGCGTGAGGGTCATGCCGTATTCGTTGCAGGCTTTGACAATGTGCTCAGTTCGTAGGGATCCTCCGGTTTCGACGACGTGTTTGATGCTTGAGCGGTTGGCGCGATCAATGTTGTCCCGAAACGGGATAAAGGCGTCACTGCCTAAGCAAATATCCTGATACTGCCGATTCCAATCCAGTCTTTCAGCTCGAGTTATTGGCTCTGGCTGTGCATTGAAATTCTGGAGCATGGCGGTCTCTTCTTTAGCACTCAGCGAGTCCCATAGCAAGTATTGGTCAATTAGGTTGGTTTTATCGACTTTCTTTATGTCGTCTTTGAAATCGAGGCCTCGCACTTTTGGGTGCCTTTGCAAAAACCATTTGTCCGCTTTGTCGCAGGCCAATCTCGTGCAGTGGATGCGCGATTGTTGACCGGCCCCGACTCCAACGATTTGACCTTCGTAGGCGATGCTGATGGAGTTCGATTGGGTGTACTTGAGGGATATGGCGGCCACCAGCAATGATTCGAGTGTCGAATCGCTTATGTCCTTATTATCTGAAACGACATTCTCCAGATCCACCTTGGTGATGAGCCTACTATTGCGGGTTTGGTTTAGGCCGATTCCAAAGATCTCTCGGGATTCATCACCTTCAGGCATGAAGTCGTAGTCCATTTCCAGGATGACGAATCCGCCCTTCTTCTTGCCCTTGAGAATTTCCAAGGCATCCGGTTCGTAACCCGGTGCGATGATGAGATCGGATACTTCAGTCTTGAGAAACTGGGCCAAACTGACGTCGACGGTATCGCTGACTGCTAAAGCATCCCCGAATGAACAGAGTCGATCCCCACCCCTAGCCCTTACATAGGCGCTGGCCACCTCGGAAAAATCCGTGGTTTTAAGAAATTGGGATTCCTTGAAGGCTTCGTCGATCGGTTTGCCGATGGCGACTCCCGCTGGGCTAACATGCTTGTAGGAAGCGGCTGAAGCTTTGCCTGTGGCTTCCTTTAATTCCCGGACTAGTTGCCAGGACGTTAAGGCATCGAGCATATTTATGTAGCCGGGAGCTCCATTAAGGATCCTGAGTGGAGACGGGCTTGGTAGCTCGAGCGATGCGTTTGTCTGGTGTGGATTAGTTCCGTAGCGGAGGGAAATCATAGGGCTCCTTGCTAATAGGTAATCAGGGACCTTGAAAAGGGAGAAAAACGGAATCTGTAAGAATAATCACCGATTAGACTGTATTGGTTCCTCTTTGAACGGCCTCCGTTGCTTTGTTTTCGGAGTGAAATCATCGAATAACGTGAATATCCTGGACTAATTGGACGTCCAAAATTGACAGAGGCAAAGAAATGGTAACGGTTCTGCGCCGTGGAGTTGGCTGGGCTGACTTCTATACTCGACATGCCACGCCCCAAGATTTATCGGGTAACTGAAAATGACAGATACGAACTCCTCTAGTGAACTTTCAAATTCGGGCGAATGCTGCGGACCTGATTCCGCCTCATTTTTCGCCTACCTCATTCTCCGCGTTTGGCTTGGGCTAAGAGCTTTGGTCACCGGAATAGAAAAATTCTCCGCAACGGTCAGCAAAGAAGTCCCCATGGGGGCCGAGGATGGTGGTGTCGCAATCCCAGGTCTGGTCACGGAAGTGAAAGTAAAGGAATATGGTTTTTCCCATTATCAGGGAGTTCCTGAGCCCCTTTACGAATCCCTTGCTGATGAGCCCTTGATGCCTGGATTCGCACTCTCAATTTATTCCGGATTGCTGGGATATACTCTGGTAGCGGTAGGTATCATGATTCTCGCCGGAATCTACTCGCGCATCGCCCTATTCGTCTCGGGTCTTATCTGGGCGAGCTTGTCGGTTGGCCTCATATTGCTCAAGCAGGATGCTGGTATCGCGTGGCTTGGCATGCATGTTGCTTTGACCGTTGGAGCTCTTCTCTTAGTGAAACATAACCGATTCTCAGTGGTCGGAAACTGACAACTTAAAATCTAGCTACTATGAACGATTCCGTGATATCCAATAATTCAGTTGGCCGCCGCCAATTTCTGAAGACGGGTGCCCTCGCTAGCGGAGGTATCCTATTGGCCCCTTCGATCATGAAGGCCCAGTCTTCACCCAATGGTAAAATCAATTTGGCCATTCTTGGCTATGGTAAGCAGGGCGAGGTTCTAACGACCTCCATGCTGGAAATACCGAACCCGCCCTTCCACATCGTGGCAGTGGCCGACATTTGGAAAAACAGTATCGGCAAGTGTCGAAGCGCCTTGCGGACCCACAATCCAGGGCTGAAGTGGTACTTTGATTACCGTGAGTTAATCGCGGCAAAGGACGAGTTGGATTTGGATGCGGTAATTATCGCTACTCCTGATTTCTGGCATGCTCGTCACACGAACGCCTGCTTGGAAGCAGGGTTGCATGTCTATTGTGAGAAGATGATGGCTAAGACGCCAGAGGAGGCTCGCTCGATGGTGAGAACCGCTAAGAAAACTGGGCACCTGCTGCAAATCGGCCATCAAAGGCGGAGCAACCCACGCTATCTGCACGCCTATCACAATCTCACTATGCGGGCAAAACTGCTCGGCCGCTTTACGACAGCGAACGGACAATGGAATCGTTCAGCTAAGCCGTTTCGAGAAGTGAATCCGAGGATTGCCGTTGACCAAGTCCTCCTCGAGGAAAATGGATTCGAAAACATGGAGCAGTTCCTGAATTGGCGTTGGTTTCGCGACCTAAGCGGTGGCCCAATTTCTGACTTGGGATCTCACCAAATCGATATCTTCAACTGGTTTTTTAATTCTCTGCCTAAGAGCGTCATGGCCAGTGGAGGCAATGACTATTTCCAAGGCCGCGAATGGTATGACAACGTTATGGTTCTCTATGAGTATGACACGCCAGATGGCCCTGCTCGCGCGTTTTACCAAACCTTGGCGACAACCGGTGCCGGCGGCGGATACTATGAGTATTTCATGGGTGACGAAGGCGCTATGCGCATGTCGGAAAATCCTGCCTTCACAAAGATGTATCGCGAAGCCGGCGCTCCTGACTGGGACGAATGGGCCGACAAGGGATTCATCCGAAAGGAAGAAGCTGCAGCAGCCAAAGTCCAGACCAAGGTTGACGTGCGCGAGTCCGCTCCGCCTGACGCCTACGACATTCCGATCGTGTTGGACAAGAAGCCGCATACGCCCCACTTGGAGAACTTCTTTGCGGCCATTAATGGCAAAGCCAAGTTAAACTCGGATGGCGAACACACCTTTAAAAGCGAAATGGCTATCTTCCGAGTGAACGAGGCCGTTGCCGCTCGCAAGGCAATCGAATTTACCGAAGACGACTTCAAAGTGTAACAGTATCCAGACTTTCTGATAAAATTAAAAACACCAATATTATGAAATCCAAACTAATTTCACTTATCGCCATCGGGGCGGTATCCATTTCGGCTTTCGCTGCGCACCACGGTGGGAAAAAGCCGCTGGCTCTCGAATTTCCACCGCCCTTCCTGATCGGAACGCCGGTTCAGGTGAACCTGCCTCACCTGGAAACTCCTGGAACGCCTCCTCCAGTAATTATGGCGCCGGAAGGAGTCTCCAATCTGGCGGGCGGTAAAGAAGTCTCATCCAGCGATGATTTCCCGATTATTGGCGGGCTCGACTATGTTACTGATGGTGACAAGGAATCGGAAGAAGGCTACTTCGTTGAGTTGGCTCCAGGAACGCAGTGGATTCAGATCGATTTGGAAAATTCCGCGACAATTTACGGAGTTGGTATTTGGCACTTCCACACGCAAAAGCGCGCCTATCACGATGTGATTGTACAAATTTCCGATGACGAGTCTTTCGAAAGTGGCGTTAAGACCGTTTTCAATAGCGACCACGATAATTCCTCTGGATTCGGTAAAGGTGACGATAAAGCCTACTTGGAGACCAACGAAGGCAAGCTCGTCGATGCCAAGGAATCGAAGGGCCGCTATGTACGGATTTACGGAGCAGGCAATACCAGCAACGAAATGAACCACTTCGTGGAAGTCGAAGTGTTCGGCGTTGCCAACTAATCGAGTCCAAGGAACCTATTTTTAAAAACGCGTCCGGGAAGTGCCCTGGACGCGTTTTTTTGTACTGATTAGCGAAGGCGATCTTCGTTAAAAACTCTTATGTATCCAGGCTATCTTCCATAGGGCAGCACTACTTACTCAATCCTTGCCCCCTTTAATTCCCTCGGGGCTTGCCCTACAGCCTTATTCTCTCGAACGTTGGGATCTCAATAACTAAAAAAGCAGTCTGCTATCGAACTACCAAAAACAAGCATTCTACCTTTATATGGCATTGGCTGCATTGCCGTGATTGTCTGCGGCCTCTTTCTGCGCATCGAGAACGCTCAGTCGCGGATCCTTCATTCGGATGAAGCAGTTCAAGCCTATCAACTCCGTGAATTAATGGAGACAGGCGACTATCGGTATGACCCGAAAGATAAGCACGGTCCCCTGCTCTACTATTTCGCTTCGGCCTTGAACAAGGGATTGGACATAGAAAGCGCGGAGTTAAGCCGAGTAAGTCTACGCTTATTGCCGATTCTGGCGAGTGTCGGTCTTATTATTTTCTTGCTCACTCTGCTGCGGGAATTCTCTTTTACGACTCTGTTGGGGAGCTCTTTTATGGCCCTTTCGCCGTTGCCTGTCATTTATGGGGCCTATTTCGTTCAGGAAGCCTTGTTCGTTCTAATCGGGTTTTTACTGCTATATTCATGTTTTACTTTTTGGAATCGGCAATCGCCGGTTCGGGCTGCCATCGTAGGTCTCTTGACTGGTGCGTTTTTTCTCACTAAAGAGACGGCCATTATCCATATAGCTGCGATTGCTCTTGTCGTGTTTATCGCATTTCCAACAGGCAGAAGATTAGAAAGTTGGCAAAAGGCGGCTCGTTTACCGAATCTCGCAGCGGGCCTTGTATCCTTCGTTTTGATCTGGGTCCTGTTCTACTCAAGCGGTTTCAAGGATTTCAGCCAGGTCGGCGATAGCTTCAAGGCCTTTATTAACTATGCCGAGCGCGCGCAGGGGGCGGGGCACGAAAAACCTTTCTTCTACTACTTGTCTATCATGTGGCCGCATACTGCCGAAGGTGTTCGCTGGGGAGAGGCGCTCTTTCTCCTCCTTTCGTTTGCTGGTCTGATAGTAACATTGTTGGATCGCCGGTCATTGGACCCCCGGATTCAGATCGGGATTTTATACGGATTTCTATCACTTCTACTGTACTCGACAATCCCTTACAAGACTCCATGGCTGGTATTGTCCAGTTATGCATCACTAGCTCTGGCTGCGGGATTGGCTATCCGTTTTCTATACGTTCGCTACTCCAATGGCTGGATCCGCGTAATTGTTATCGGCGTTTCGCTCTACTGTCTTTTTGGCCAGTATAAGCTAACGAAACTTGCCAATCGTTATGCGGCCGATGCCCGTAACCCTTACATCTACCAGCACACATCCCCCCAATTTCAGAAACTCGTCGACCGGATCACCGATTTGGAAGCCTTGGATCCCGAGAGGCAATTAACAATCGCAATTGGGGGAGATGACAATGCTTGGCCGTTGCCATGGTATCTGAGGGACAATGACACCGTGGGCTATTGGATGGATCCTAAACAAACACCACCATTGGATGTCGTGGTGGGTCCGGCTGGTGAATTACCACCAACCCTTTCAGTGACGCACATACCGGAGTACCATGGGCTACGAGAAAACGTTTTGCTCGAATGCTGGATAAGAAATGAGCTTTGGGACGCTTTTATGGAAACTCGTTAGTCAAGATGCCTGATGAAACTACAGCGATCTCATTGATGGATCGGAATATGGCCAGCTACCGATCATACTCTTGTGAAGCGATGGCCACGATATTCAGTTTCCATTTGTCGACCGAATCGAGCGATCTCCTGGATTCGGCGGTCATGGAGGCCGAGGAGCTATTGGCCAATCTGGAATCGCAATTGAGCCTCTATATCGAAAACAGCGATACAACGCGTATCAATCGAGCCCATCAAGGCGAAGAAATTACCGTTTCACAAACTATGGTGGATTGTTTGCTTGCGGCGTTTGACGCTAGCCAAAGATTGGGTGGAGCATTCGATCCTTTTCTGGGCCAACTAGCCATTGATGCTAAACGTCAACGCCCTATCCTGCCACATTTGAAGGATATCGAGTTTGTAGATTGTGGATCTAGCGACCCTGTTATTTCCTTGGATCCAGATTCGAGTCGAGTGAAAAAATTGCGTATGGGCCCCCTGCTTGATCTCGGTGGGATCGGCAAAGGCTTTGCATTGGATTGCCTAAAGACTCTATTTCAAAATTGGGATATCGAGTCAGGACTACTGGACTCAGGTGGCTCCACGCTTCTCGCTTTAGAGAGGAATGAAGATATTGCGGAATGGGCTCTGAACATTGGATACAATTCGTGCGTTAAGTCGATTGTATTGGTTCCGGGTTCAGCGATAGCCAGCTCAGGAGAGCTCTTTCAAGGCAGCCATATTATCGAGCCCGCCGAGGGAGGGCAATCTGCTTGGAAGCGCAGTTATGCCATGGCCGGAACCGGCTCCCTGGCCGATGCAGCTAGCACCGCGGGACTAGTACTGGGAGATAGGGAAATCGAATCGATTTGCGAGCAAGAAGATGACCTATCTTTTGCAGTATTCTCGGAAGAAACAGGGCACGGTTATGGCTCGTTTTTTAATACTGAGATTTGTGGAACATGAGTACGCTGCTGGTCATACCCTGTTTCAATGAATGCCTGCGTTTGCCGCGCTATCTACCCGAGCTTTGCGAGCTCTTGAAGGCGAGCAAGGCGGAGACTGAGGTTCAGCTTGTGGACGATGGATCCACCACGGAGGAACAGAGGGCTCTCGTAGATTTCGCTTTTTCGCTGATGCCTACCTACCCCTTCGTTCGAGAACCGATAATCCTGGATAGGAACTTGGGCAAGGGCGGGGCGATTCGGGCCGGATGGGATGCTTCAACTGGCTTCGATTTTCTAGCCTTCGTAGACGCGGATGGAGCGGCTCCGGCGAGCGAAACCGTGCGATTCCTTGAACGATTGGACGTGCTGGAGAACAAGTCCTCGTTACTTATAGCAATGCGGGAGCCAGGTGCGGGCCGAGAGATTCAACGAGCACTTTCTCGAAAATTTGTGGCTAAAGCTTTTAACACCCTCCTCAAGATATTCTATCATATACGGATAAGGGATACACAATGCGGGCTTAAGGCGGTACCTGCAGCGTTTTTCTCCAAGTTACGTAATCAGCTCCGTCAGAACGGCTATGGATTTGATCTGGAATTGATCGCCAACGCCAAGAGGGAAGGACTCGTGCTAGAGACGATGCCAATTGACTGGAAAGAAATCCCTGGGAGCAAGACCAGGATCGGACCGGCTATAGCTTTCGCCCTGCAAATTGTCTTTAGGCGAATTTAATCAAGGGAGACCCCTGCCAGAAAGCGCAATTTGAGACGCGGTTGTTAGAAGTTTCGTTTTCGGAAACGTGTAGGATCGGGTTTATCCATGGATAGTTCTCCATAGGCTAATCCGATATCACGGGATAAACCTGCTCCTACAATAAGCGTCGGCCCAAATAGTCTCCTGTCCGTTTGTTGGGAGATCATATAGTATCTTAGGCAATATTGGCCAAGAAATTCGAAAACTGGAGGACTGATCCAGCCCTCTTTGCCCTTGTTAGGCGATCCCCCTACTCATAACGCAAAGTCTCGATTGGCGGGCGTTTGGCGATTCCCATACTATTGAGCATACCAGTAACTAAGGTGAGGAAGCCGATTAGGGCGATCGCAGCGAAGGTGATGCCCCAGGGTACATAGAGTTCGATCTTGAATATGAAGTGAGTCAAGGCCCAAGCGCCTCCAAGAGAAAGCAGGACTCCGGCAGCACTGCCTAAACCGCCTACCAGAAAATATTCGACAGCCATGATTTTACGTACCTGGGCCGTATTGGCGCCGAGCGAGCACAACAGGACGTTTTCTTTCATGCGTTGATAGCGACTGGTCAACACGGTGGCTATGAGCGCGACAATGCCAGTGAGTATGGTGAAGGAAGCCATAAATCGGACTACAAAGCCCACTTTATCGAAAATCTCCTTAAGCGACTCCAGAACCATGCTAAGATTGATCGCGGAGACATTGGGGAAGGTTTTGACGACCTCTCCTTGGAGAGCGATGATGGTCTCGATTCCTTGTGCTTTAGCGGCTAGAATATGATTCGCTGGAGCTTCTTCTAGTAATCCACTGGGGAATACGACGAAAAAATTCGGCTGCATCTGACGCCAATCCACTTTCCGGATACTGGTGACGACTGTTTCGATCGGCAGCCCTTGAACATCCCAAGTGATGAGATCGCCCAACTCTAATTTTAAAGCTTCAACGATACGCTCTTCTACGGAAATGGGGATGGGATCGCTTCCGTCCAAATCGACCTGTGAAACGAACTCCCCCTCCACGATGGGTTCGTGGGTGCGCAGTTCACTGCGATAAGTGCTTCGGTATTCACGTGATAAGGCCCAGCCCTCCAGTTTGCGATTTCGTCGCAGTTGGCCGACCGGTTTTGATCGCAGATGGGTCAAGCGCATTGTAACCATCGGATCGTGAAATTTGAGCTCGGCCCCAAGACGATCGACTATGCTTTTCACGGTATCGACCTGGTCAGACTGCACGTCGAAGAAGACAGTGTTAGGCTTGTCATCCTGATCGTTGATTTCCCCTCTCTTCAGAATACTTGTTTCGCAAAGATAGAGCGTATAGATAAGGAAAGCGCCCATACCGATCATGACGATGAGCGACACCGTGCGATTGTTTGGTCGATACAAATTGTTGATTCCCTGCTTCCAGACGAATGGCAACGACTTAGGGGTGACTGTCTTCAAGGATTTTCTTAAAGCCAGCCCTATCCCTGCTAGGGCGAAAATCGCCATGAGAATCCCTCCGAACACACTAGCAGCTTCCTTGATATCATCGGTCTGTAATATTGAGAACCAAAGCGTCAGGCCTCCAATAGTTGTTGCGGCCATCCACAAGAGCCAGTCTCGTCTGTTACTGTCCAAACCATTCGACGATCGAATCGCCCTCATCGGCGAGAGATTTCTGGTAGGCAGCAGAGGTAGGAGAGAAAACAAGAACGTCAAGGCCCATGCGAATAGGAAAGCTTCGAGCAAGCTTGGCCATACGATTTCAAAGGGGAGATCGAAAGGAAGGAAGGCTTTGACGATTTGAGGCAGGATTGCCTGAGTTGCTAAACCCAGTATCGTCCCGGCGCAACAGCCAGCAAATCCTACAACTACGATTTGAGCACAAAAAACCATCATAGCGGTCATGCCTGAGCAACCCAAACAACGGAGGATGGCCATGGAGGCCGATTTCTCCTTTAAGTAAACTTGCACGGCTCCGGCGATTCCCACCCCGCCCAACAATAAGGCGACGAAACCAACGAGGCTCAAATAACTCGTCATCTCGTTAAGCATGTTTCCTATGTCTTCCTTTTCCTCCTCAGCAGTATCATATCGAATACCGTTTCGTTGTAGTTGCCGCTCATTCGCTCTTAGGGCGGATTCCAACTCTGCATCAACCCCGTTTTCGAACACTAGCCGGCGGCGAAAGGTTGTACGGCTTCCGAAACCTAGAAGATCCGTTTCTTTCAAGTAGGCGTAAGGAATGAGAATGCGCGGAGAAAAGGAATTTCGAAAGGAGGACTCGCCGGGCAGACGCAATACTTCACCTATAACCCGAAAGTCGGACTGACCAATACGTATCTGGTCTCCCCGTTCTAGATCGTATTGGATTTTCAAGGATTCCTCTACGATGGCGACACGCCCTTGATCCGGATCTAAGTTCAAGCCTACTGGGCGTGTCTCCAATTCCCCGTACCAGGGAAAGCCGCCTTCCAAGGCCCGGAGAGAAACGAGTCTGGTTTGATCGGAACGGGTAAAATAGGTCATGGTCGACAGGCGAAGGTCATTGGCTTCATCGAGGGCGCCTAAGGAAGCGATAAAAGCCTCCGTCTCCTCGTCAAAAGGGCCTGAACTGCGGAATTCCAAATCGGCCCCTAACAAGGCTCGAGATTGTCGATCGACTTCCTTTTCGAGATTGGCCCTCAGCGAATTCACAGCGACTAGAGCCGCGACACCGAAAACAACAGAAAAGCCGAATAAGGCTAGTTTGGCTCTTGTGCGGCGCGTATCGCGCCAGGCCATCTTAAGTATCCAAGCAAGTGATGGCTTTCGCCCATTAGGTTGCTCAGAATCGGGATTCACGATTCCTCCATTACTCTACCGTTGTCGATCCTCAGTACGCGATCGGTCTTGCTGGCAAGCTCTCCATCGTGGGTCACCAAAATGAGCGTTGTTCCAGACTTACGGTTCAGTTCGAAAAGTAGATCTACAATTGAGTGACTTGTATCCGAATCCAAATTACCCGTTGGCTCATCAGCGAAGAGAATTCTAGGTCGGTTAATGAAGGCCCGGGCAATGGCAACCCGTTGCTGCTCGCCGCCAGA
>DKNL01000152.1 GCA_002474325.1 Opitutales bacterium UBA7389 | reverse complement strand
GGAAATCCCATACTAATTGTTGAGACTTTGGCTTGGCGTAGTTTTGCCGGGGATTTGGTGGGAAAATATCTCGACCTATATAAGTTCGGAGGAGCCACCGCCGAACTCAATATCGATAGGGTGTCAAATGTAGGGCCTCGGCTCTGATGAAGACAGAAGCCGCTTCTGGCCTCCTATAGCTTAGCGTCCTCGCCTTTGCTCTTCGAGCTATGCCGCACTCTAGCCGTAAGAGATCGGTTGCCGCTGCCCGGCAAATCCTACGGACCAATGCTGCGCACGTCCCATCTCAACTCGACGTGCTCGCTTCGTCGAACTCGGACTCTCGCCCCCTACTCTCCGCTGGGCACAAAAAGGCAGAGCCACCACCTAGCTCTGCATTTCTAATTTTCAGTCTAACTTGGCGTCCCGTAGGGGATTCGAACCCCTGTTGCAGGGATGAAAACCCTGTGTCCTAGGCCTGACTAGACGAACGGGACGGATAAGTGAGCCGCAAAAAGTAGAAATTCGAATCACTCATGCAAGGCTTTTTTGCCCATTAACCCGCTTTTGCCCAGTTTTAATCCGTGGACACCCAGCTGCCGGATTTCACAACCTTCCCATTTGCCGAATAATTCCCATTACCCCCCAAGTGCCAACGCGTTGGCCGACGTCAGTAATCTCGCCTTTTATGGGACTTTTCGACCTCTTCCGAAGCACAGTTTCTCTGAAAATTGCCGATTGTCTTAATCAGCCAACCACAAGCGTATCGAAACTCCCCACCTCTCTGAATGGGAAAACAGCCGATGGGGCAACTAACCCCTACGCCGTATTTCCAAGTCAAAGGGAGAGTACAATATAGATTCCTTGAATTCCAAAAGTCTCCCACTACTCGACAGATAGCCCATCGATCAACGAAATAAGATAACTAGGAACCGTTTATATGCCCTTAGCATAAGAGGGCATTTGCTCGTCATTTCGATCTCATCAAAGCAACCCGAACTCGGACCTCATGCGAAACAGCGTTTTGGCGACACCGAAGGAAACGGATATCAAGAATCATCAGTAAAGCTTGTATGAAAACTATCTGCTTCATCGGGCTTCTTCACTGGGATCCAGGCCAGAATTTAGGCAAGCTCTAGAGAATGCTAATCAATATCATGAAAGCACCATAGTTACCACTCGAGCGATCTATAATATTCTTGAAAAAGCGTATCCATTGTCCGAGGGCGATCGCAATCAGCTGCAGAGGATCCAGAACTTATAGCGAACCACCTCCCCGTGAGACGCTTTGATGAAGGAATCGATCATAAACTTCAATCTCGAGTGCTTGGCGAATAGCAAATGATCACTGGCCCGACTTCAACCCGAGTTTCTGCCAGAAACGTTACGAGAACTTGATCAGGCCCAGCAACTGAACCCGGCAATTGACACAGCACGAAAGTGCCGTCCTAGAAATCGATCCCTAAACTCGGTGGATATTGATGAATATTGACGTGAAAGAGCGTTAATCAATTCCCTTACAATCATTGACCGAGGAATGGGTTGTATTCTCATTCTAAAACCGACAGCATACCTAATTGAATTTTTGTAGAAAAGCATGCTACCCAAAGCTTCTATACTCGCTTACCGCATCCGAACCGCCTTAGAAGGCGAATCGAACGTTTTGGAGACCGCAAGTCTTGCCTGGCAATACGCCACAGAAATCGACTTCTACTCGGCCAAGCTGGAAAAGTGCCTCGAAGCGAATACCGACCTATCAATCGATGATACGCTATACTAAGTATGCAATAATTGGTGGCGGAGGTATCGCCGCGGCGTTGATCATCGCTTGGATCGTGAATACGCAAGTTCAAGATCGGCAACAGGCAGAAACACTACAAACCGCCACGGCCGCCATAAACCAAGCGGCGGCTCGCCAGAACATTTCCCAAGCTCAAGCCGCCTTAGGCGAGTGGAGCGAGCTAATCGCCAGCGCACCCGAAGGCCATTCGCTCAAACTGGCTGCGAATAGTCTGAAAAACTGGATTGAGGAACAACAATCTCTTCGAGCAGTGTATTCGCAAATTGCCGACAGGCTGGATGAAATAAAATCTATCCGCGGAGTTGATCCAAATGCGGGGGAAATTAATACGCTACTGGAAAAGGCTCAATTGACTAGCGGCTCGCTGGATATTCCCGAGCCAAAAGCGGTGGCGGACCGAATCGCCCAATTCGAGGTTTGGCGCCAGATTAGGATCGAGCAGATCCAAACCGACCAAAAGAACACTCTACTAGCCTACGTGGATGAAGCCCAAAATAGCCTGACGCAAGCTAGCGCTGCCGATGACACTCAGCAATTCGGTGCTATTTCCAGAGCAGTCGTGGACTCAGTGTCCAATGCTCGGCAGTTTTTGTCGAAGTATCCCGAATTGGATCCTAATGAACTCCAGTCAGGGAATCTGAAGCGTATCGAAGACTCGCTTAGGTCGATTCAACATAAGCGGGACGCCATGGAAGCTGCTCAAAAATCGATTACAGGAGCCGAGGACCTCACATCCTACCTGCAATCGCTCGAGGCAATTTACAATCTCGATACGCTTCCACCCGATGGGAAAAGGAATATTGGACGTATACTCAGGTTGGAAAACGAATACGAATCACTACTCCAAAAATTGATACTCCCCGGCGACGAAGACGGCTGGTTTGAAATACATCGCTCGTCCAACTACCCAAGTTCGAGAATCGAGCTCGATGAAGCCGAAAAGGCGTTTATCCAACGGCAAATCGACGACACGCTCTTCCCTTCGATTTATGAATCCAATGTCAAATATTTCGAAGGGGCACCAGTTCCCAGAAGCGAGTACTCCGTCTTTCTCAAAGAACCGGTTAGCAAAGGGGATACTGCAGGGCTGAAGACAGGAGTGCATTTCAGCTTCGACGTTTGGGGCTTCAACGAAAACGGTGTCGCGTATGAAGTTGCCCAGGAAATGAACTTCCTGAGTCATTCTGATGGGACATTTTGGGGATTCTTCTATGAACCATCGGAACTGTCGAAAGAGTCCATCTATTTCCAAGAGTCGCTCCGGTTGTCCCTTATGGGCATCCTAGGGGGAGGCGAAAGGTTTTCTCCTCTCAAACTAATCGACGAACTGACTCGACTCAGAACCCTTTCAACCGCGTTTCGAGCTTATTGGAAGCAGCAGTTGATAGATTTCATCGAGCTTAATCCTTGGAAGTGGGGCCTTCCTTTGACACCCTCTCTCGCCATACAAAAAGTACGGCTCGAATCCATATCGTCCGATGAGATCGATAAACGCCAATGGCTGTCATCCGTTGAACAAATTTCCCCTTCCGTCCAACTGACGGAACACTTTCGAATTGCCTCCAAAACCAATCTCGTAAACGAGGCTAGGGCCTTCGCCACTTTCTACAGTTTGGCTGCACAAGGAACTATGAGCCTTATCGGGCAAGCCGACGAGTCAGGTAAAATTGAATACAATGAGACGCCGAAATACGACGAAGATACGCTATGGATTGTTAACCGGCTTACTGGTAGAATTGAGGTCCTGGCGGACAACACGCCCGTCGCCCCCTACTCGCCTGTTCTCGCCTACCGCTACCTAGAGCAGTCAGCAGCTGAGCTCGTCCAGCAAACTAGAGCCCAGACAGGCTGGAACCTCAGTCTCGATCGATACGAAGACTACCTCCCTCCCTTGCTGAAATAGCTATCTCCTTGCCAGTCAGAATAGTTGAGTCGGGCCAAATTCAAAATGGCGGGCGATCTCACTCCTTAGCCTAGTTAGGGCACCCCACAGCGAGGCAACAAAAATTTAACAGCCAGGAAAACCAGCCTAAACAGGCATACCGTGCGAAACCCACAAAAAAGCTTTCCGAGTCTTCAAAGGTTTCTAAAGTCAACGAATGATATCCGGCGAAGCGCTAAAAACGGCTCTCCCCAAAAATCCCGTAAGGGAATTACAGGAATCGATTGGAGCCCCCAAAATCGCCTCAGGCAAGGTGCGGGAGATCTTCGATTTAGACGATTGTATTCTCCTTGTCGCTACCGATCGAATTTCCGCTTTCGACGTTGTCCTTCCAGGTGGCATCACCGGCAAAGGGGTTATTCTTACTCAACTAAGTCGATTTTGGTTCGAGAAAACGAAAGCAATCGCTGCTAACCATCTCATAGATAACGATGGCGAAATATTGGAGCACAAGCTCGGCTTGAGCACTGACGGACAATTGAGAAGCATGGCCGTCCGGAAATTGCGACCACTTGAGATCGAATGCGTTGTCCGAGGTTATTTGGCCGGATCCGGATGGGCATCCTACCAGAAATCTCGTAGCATTTGCGGGATACAACTACCGGAAGGTCTCAATTTGGCTTCCCAACTGCCTGAGCCAATCTTTACCCCTACGACAAAAGCCCAGGAGGGCCATGATATGCCCGTCACGGAGGAGGAAGCTCGAGACATCGTTGGCAATGGAGTTTTCGAACAAGTGAAATCGATTAGCGGAGAGCTGTACCGATTCGGACACGAATTGGCCGAGAAAGCGGGTATCATCTTAGCAGATACAAAATTCGAGTTCGGTCTCGATGATGATGGGAAGCTTTATTTGATAGATGAGGCACTCACCCCGGACTCCTCTCGCTATTGGGAAGCATCCGAATGGCAGGAAGGAATTTCTCCCGCTAGTTTCGACAAGCAAATCGTTCGCGACTATTTGGAAACCTTGGATTGGGACAAAACTGATCCCGGCCCCGAACTGCCGGAAGATATCGTGCAGAGAACTCAGAATCGATATTTACAAGTATTTGGCCGATTGACGGCAGTTGGGTAAACCAAGGCGTAGCCAACAGGGAAACTTCTTTCATACTTGCTTGACAGCCCCCCAAAGGTATTTCCATTTTCTCCCTCTTTTTCGAATTTCTAGTCATGAGACCGACATACAGACCACATCGCTTGAAACGAGTCCGCAAAATTGGGTTCCGAGCCCGCATGGGCACCCGCGGCGGACGAGCCGTTATCAACGCCAGGCGACGCAAAGGACGCAAACGTCTGGTCAACGTCTAGGAAATCTAGATAAGATAATCGGAGAACCTATCATGTCTCCGAAGCAAACCTTGCCCGAATCCAGCCGCCTGAAGCGAAATCGGGATTTCGTTCGCGTTCGGCAAAAAGGAAGCCCTTTCCGCTGCCCCTACTTCATACTCTTCTCGTTCCCTAACACGGAGAGTCTTCCCGCCCGCATCGGTATCTCAGCATCCAAACGGTTAGGCAGTGCCGTTACCCGCAACCGGGCCAAGCGGCACTACCGGGAGCTATTCAGGAAAATCCGCCACCAGATCCCGCCTGGATCGGACTTACTTCTCAGCATCCGTAAGCCCTCAGCCAATGCTTCCTTTCAAGAATTAGAACATCGATTCCTTCAAGCCGCCAGGTACCTAAGACTATTACGATCGAAACCATAGTCTCTGAAGGCAGTAGAGAACTCACGATAGGAACTCTAATTCTGCTTGCCTGCCTATTCCCACACTCTTTTATGACCGATCTTCCCCGACACGCGAAACAACCTGACTGAATCAATCCCGGATGGATAAGAAGAACACTGCAATCGGACTGCTACTGCTTTTCGCAGCATTCGCCCTGATGTTTTATCAGGCCCCGCCGCCGGCCGATCCATACGCGGAACCCGCTAACAATTCCCCTTCCGGCGTTCCTACTAATCCTGCACCTACTCAACAAGGCCAAACGGGAAGAGCCGTCCCGGTCAATGCGAGTCCTTCCCCGCAGCCTACGACAGGGCCGGCAATTCTGGAAAGCCTTGAGGGGAATCTAGACGAAGTTACCATAAAGCTTGGAAACTCCCTTATGGAGGCCCGCTTCACCAACTACGGGGGAGCGATTCAGGAAATCGTACTCAAGAATTTCGCAACCTCTCGCGACGACGATTCTCCATATGTCATGAACGGTAAGCGATCTGGCCCCGCGCTCGAACTGACTGGCCTGTTAGGCTTGGACAAGAACGAGGCATTTCAGCTAGTGGAGCCTAGCCGCGATCCCAGCATCGTCGAATTCCGGAAAGTCATTGAGGGCAGCTATCAGGTAACGCGGCGTTACTCAATCAGCGAGGACACTACTCAAGAGAAAGCTTATCTCATAAAACACGAGCTCGAATTTCGCAACCTCACGGACCAATCGCTATTCATCGGTGACTTCAGCCTCAATGCCGGTACCGTAGCTCCTTCCGGGCCCCAAGATGCCCAACTGCTTACTTTTGGATACTACGACGGCGAAGACACCAAGTTCTTTGCCCAAAGCAAGTTCACCGGCAGTACCATACCGTTCTTTTCTTCCGAACCACGGGACTATATCGCAGAGGATCGAAGCTTGGATTGGATTTCTCTCAAGAACCAATTCTTTATCACCATTCTGAAGCCCAACCAAAGCGGGGTCGGCTTTTTCGCCCAACCAGTAGAATTTCCACAGCTGGCCAACCAGTCACGCCCTCAGCTCGGAATGACCGGTCTGCTTAAGATGGATAGCTTTACGCTGGCTCCGCAAGACACGCAGGTTTTCGAGTTCGACTACTACATCGGGCCCAAAGAATTCAATCGTGTCTCGCGCGTGGGCGAGAACACCGAGGAAGGCATGCAATTCGGCTTTTTCGGAGCAATATCCAAACTATTGCTGACTATGATGAATGGCTTTTACAGTTTTTCTCATAACTATGGAGTAGCGATTATTCTTCTAACCCTCGCTATCAAGGTAATCTTCTTGCCGATCAACCTGATATCGTCTCGCTCCATGAAGCGAATGGGCAAGCTTCAGGAGCCCATGAAGGCGATTAATGAGAAATTCGCCGACAGTCCTCAAAAGAAGCAGGAAATGATGATGGCGATGTATCGCCTAAACAAAGTGAATCCGGTCGCTGGTTGCCTCCCCATGCTTATCCAGATTCCCATATTCTTCGGCTTATTCTATATGCTGCGCAGCGCGGCTGAATTGCGGCTAGCTGATTTTATTTGGATTGCGGACCTATCGATGCAGGAAGGCATTTTCACTATACCCTTCAGCATCCCGTTCATGGGTGACCAGTTTAATATCCTGCCTTTCATCTACCTCGTATCGCTCGTCATACAAATGGGCATGATGCCCACACCATCTGTGGACAACGCTCAGGTGAAGATAATGAAATTTATGCCCTACATTTTCTTCCCCATCATTTATACATTCGCATCCGGCCTCGTTCTCTATTGGACAGTCAACAACTTATTTACTATTGGCCAGCAGTGGATGATAAATCGTAAGACAGACGATTTCGAAGTGCAGCTTCCACCCGCCTTGAGAAAGGCCATGGAAGGGTCTAAAAAGAAACGTCGCAAAAAGTGAGGCACGCCAACAATTTCTTGGTTCTTCAATCTCAATTCTTACTTTAGCCCATGTCCGGACACTCCAAATGGTCGACTATCAAACGCAAGAAGGGTGCTGCTGACGCCAAGCGGGGAAAAATCTTCAGCCGCCTTTCAAAGGATATTTCACTCGCTGCGAAAGCGGGAGGCGGAGATCCCGATATGAACCCAAAATTGCGGACCGTGCTCCTTAAGGCCCGCTCGGAGAACATGCCCACCGATAATATTGAACGGGCCATCAAAAAGGGTACCGGTGAGCTACCGGGCGTGATCTACGAAGAATTTGTATACGAGGGTTACGCCCCAAACGGGGTCGCGGTTGTAGTCGAAGTCACCACCGACAATAAGAATCGAGCCGCGTCAGAGCTTCGCTCAACTTTTTCCAAAAACGGTGGCAACCTTGGCGGAGCTGGTTCCGTCGCCTTCATGTTCCAACGCAATGGGCAATTCATCATCTCCAAGGACAAGACAGATGAGGAATCCTTAATGGATGCCGCCCTCGATGCTGGAGCTGAAGACCTCAAGTCTGAACACGAGTATTTCGAAGTGCTCGCCCCATTAACCGAGTTTGACAGCGTCAGCCAAGCGCTCGCCCAGGCGGATATCGTTCCCGACAACGCTGAACTCGCCTATCTGCCCGAAAGCTACACCCCGATCTCCAAACAAGATGACGCCAGGCAAGTGATGCGACTCATTGATGCCCTAGATGATCTTGACGATGTTCAGAACGTCTTCCATAACGCAGACATTCCCGTCGAGTTTCTCGAAGAAGAGTAAACCTCAGACCTCCGAGTTGATCGATAGACTTCCTTGTCATAGCGGATTGTCCCTCTTGACCCATCCAATTCGTTTGGATGACTGTGTAGATGACCCATTTGAAGGAACCTAAAAACGAGTGAACCACGCAGAGGAAGATTTTATTCAGGTGACCGACGGGGAGATTGGACTCGTCTCGCCTAAGGACTTCCACTTCTCTGAAAAGTTCGTTTTCGAAAGCGGGCAATCGATCCCTGCATTTTCGCTACGCTACGAAGCGTATGGTGAACTGAACGCGAAAAAGGATAACGCTATTCTCGTGGCTCACGCTCTAACGGGAGATCACCACTGTGCAGGCGTTCATTCGCTTCACGATCGCAAACCAGGTTGGTGGAACAGCATGATTGGCCCGGGCAAGCCGATCGACACCAATCGCTTTTTTGTCCTTTGCGCAAATTGTATAGGCGGGTGCCAAGGTTCCACTGGCCCGATGTCCATCGACCCGATCACAGGCAAGCCCTACAACTTGACCTTTCCATTCGTCACCATTCGCGATATGGTTCGCTCGCAGAAAATCCTGCTGGATAGCCTGGAAATCAACGGACTCTATGCAGTGATTGGAGGGTCTATGGGTGGAATGCAGGTCATGCAATGGGCAATCGAATACCCAAACTTCGTAAAGCGTATCATTCCTATGGCTACAACATGGCGGCAAAATGCCCAGGCCATTGCTTTCGACGAAGTAGGGCGGCAGGCAATCATGCAGGATTCCAAATGGCTGCAAGGGAACTACACTGAGGGAGAAGGTCCCGACGTCGGCTTGGCGATCGCCCGCATGATGGCCCACATCACTTATCTTTCTGATCGTGGAATGGAACGCAAATTCGGTCGGAGACGTCCAGACGGGAAAGGCAATCGCTACTCATTCGACATTCAGTTCGAAGTGGAAAGCTACCTCCGCTATCAAGGAGAGAGCTTCATCAATCGCTTTGATGCGAATACTTATCTCTATTTCACTAGAGCGTTAGGCTATTTCGATTTGGCCCATTCCTACGGGAGCCTCGATAAGGCTTTTCAGGACTTGAAATGCAAAGCCCTATCCGTCGGCTTCACTTCCGATTGGCTATTTCCTCCAGAGCAGAATCGGGAAATCGTATTGGCAATGTTGCGACAAGGCGTACAGGCTTCCTATACACAGCTTGACCTAGATCTCGGACACGATTCGTTTTTAGTAGAGTCCGACGAGCTTTTCAACCTCGTTAGGGACTTTCTCGCCTCCTAATCCTATGGCTGCTCAGTCCTTTAGCCTGAGTTTACCCAAGCATTTCGACAAATGGATTGAACCACGAATAGCTCGAATTTCGCAAAAGGGTCAGCCTCGTTCGTTCTAAGCGTTTCCGTGAATTCCGGGTCCAAGATTTTTCCAGCCTATCTACTTCACCTTCAAATCGTAGATTGCGTATCCACACAGCCAATTCGGAAGCTTTTTCGATTCTTGCTTCCAGTCACCCCGAAGGTAGACCTTCCTTACTATTTCAATGCCGCTATCGTCGCAGTACGCTTCGAACTGCCGAACCGAAAGAGGGTTGCCCGGTCTTGATTCTTCCCAGGATGTCGGGTGAACCTCGTTTTCCAACCTATGGCCCTTTAATAGCATGCTCAACCGATTTTTCCAGTAGGCGAAATTCACAAACCCAACCGTAAGAAAACTCGACACCCGTAAGGCTTCTCTAACTACGAGTGAAGGGTTATCCAATTCTTGAAGGGTTCTGGAGCAGATAACGCGATCGAAATGCTTGTCTGGAAACGCTTTCATGAAATCCATCATATCCCCTAGGTAGGCGGAAATGCCCCGTTTCACGCAAGCATGGATCTTATCGAAATTGAG
>DKNL01000243.1:594-7412 GCA_002474325.1 Opitutales bacterium UBA7389 | reverse complement strand
TAAGTGGAAGCCGCTGTTTTTTACAAACTGTAAGTGTAGATGCCAAAAATTTCCCAAAATAATAGCGAAAGCATCCGTAGAATGGGCAGCATTGTTAATTCTTGTGAAGAATTCGTTTTATTAGAGGAAATTATAAAGTTTTTCGCGATTGATTCCCGGTTGGGGTCTGAGTTCCAGGTATGAGGATCGGAATCGTAGGGTCCGGGGCCGTTGGTCTCTATTATGGAGCAAGATTGCAGCGATCGGGCCAGGATGTTCACTTTCTCCTTCGTAAGGATTACAGTGCAATAATGCGTAGTGGCATACGCGTCAGAGCCCCGGATACCAGTTTTCAGATTGGAAACGTCAACGGCTATCTGGACGCGAAAGAGATCGGTGAGGTGGATTTGGTTGTCGTCTCTGTTAAATCTACTTCGAACGAGGAATTACCCGAGCTGTTGCAGCCTATGTTGAAGGCAGGTACGATTATACTGACTCTGCAAAATGGCTTGGGAAACTACGAGTTCCTGAAAGCGGCATTCCCGGCCTACTTAGTTTATGTAGGCGCTTGTTTCGTTTGCCTTAATCGGGTAGCTCCAGGGGTCGTTGAAAACTATTATTTGGGGTCTGTCGTTCTCGGCAGCGACAAAAGAGGGGAGCGAACCCAAACGGATTCTATCGCCAAGGCCTTAGAATTGGCTCGCATTCAATGTAAAGTTTCAGAGAACCCGCACCAACTGCTTTGGGAAAAGCTTCTCTGGAACGTACCCTTTAATGGATTAGCGATAGCCGCGGGTGAAATTTCTACAGATCTGATCTTGTCGAGCGAGGTTCTGATCGGCCTAGTTCGAGGATTGATGGAGGAAATCGTTTTGGGCGCGGAATCTCAAGGATTGAAAATCGATGCGAATACGATCGATCGCTTGATCAAAGAGACCCGCTCAATGGGATCCTATCGGCCTTCTAGTCTAGTAGATTTTCTCGAGAGCAAGCCCTTTGAGTTGGAGTCTATATGGGGCGAGCCTTTGAGGAGGGCGATGGAATCGGGCGTTGAGTTGCCGAAGTTGGAGACTCTTTACCGGCTGTTGAAAATCCTATGTATTCCCTGTGATTAGGTTTCGACTAAGCTTGGGTTAGGGGGGCGTCGAGAGCTAGAAGCTCTCGAGTATCGGGAATATCTTTGATTATCTGACTGGGCATCGGACCTACGCCGAGGTAGCGCAAATTCGGTATTGAGTCAGGGGGAGTTTCGCCGTGAAAAGCGGAATCCAGTATGCCCTTAATCATGCCCGCGACATACGCCTTAGCCTCCGCTGGAAGATCGCTGAATGACCTGAGTGTTGAGAGATCATCGCTCCAGCCGGCGTATTCGCGATAAACGGGTCGAAGGGATTTCCTCAATGCGTTATTTCGGGGAACGCGATAGTATCGCTGGCCCGAGGCATCTTCGTAGGCGACGCAGATTTTCAGATTTCCGCCCCAGCCATCTCCGTGGCCGAGAGCATCGATCTTGTTAATCATCAGGTCGTCATAACCACCATAGCGAAGGGTGTCGGCTTTTTCGACAGCGTCATACCATCCAACCTTTCGTTGCCTTCCAGTAGAGGTCCCAAACTCGAGCTTTTTCAAGCGATCGAAGAGAGGATGGGGCTCATCAACTTGAGTGAGGAATGTATGAGTTCCAACCTTCGTATCGTAGGCCTTAGCTACTCCAAAAACGTGTATCGGCTGGATGGGGATACAAGCTGAATTGAAGAATTCCGAAGCATAGGTGTGGGACGCGGAAACATTTGGCGAAAATCCTTGCCGTTTGTCGAGCCAGTAGGCTTGGCCAAATTCGCCCACTACGAATTTCCCGCGATTGCCGGCTTTCCGGATGAGTTCCCGAACATCGATAATACGTTTGGATAATTCCTGACCTGCGGACCAGTAGGTGTCCAAAACTCTCGGGATATTTAGCGTGAAAGGCCTATCGCCCTTGAATTCGTGAAAATCGAATTCGGATTCCAAAAATAGGCCAGTTCCTATTGCATCAGCATTGGCCCGTAATTCCGCTTCCGTAAGCGTATCGAAGAAAGCTTCCCAAGCGGTCTCGGACGCGCGGCACACGTGCTGAATGGTATCGCAGGCTCGATTAAGCTTTTGCGTTAGTTTGCGACCAAAGCTTTCCCGATCCCCCAGAAAATCGCCGTAATAGATTTGGAATTGGCCAACTTCATCTACATAGGAAGGTGTTATTCCTCGGCCGGTGCTACCACGGGGCTCCTCGTTTATCAAATTAACGCGATACCATTCCCAAGCCAGGTCCAGAAGGCGATGGGACAAGTCGGAAACCATCGTTCGCTCGTCAATAGCTAGGCGTTCTGTGACTCGGTAGCCTTTGGCGTCAACGGGAGCTAGTTCCCAGTGGAACTTCCTGGGATCAGCGACGACGCCGGCACCGATAGCGAGATAGACCACGGATTGGTCGACCACGCCTGCCGGCAATAGATTTAGTTTTAAGCCACCGGCAGTATGGCCTGAATTTGCACCACCATTAATCTTTATGACGATTTCAACCGGAGAATCTACTCCGAGGTGTCCTTGAAGTTCGGAAACGACTTCCGAAATTAGTCGGCCTTTGCCTTCGTCGCCCATACTAATGCCGCAATCGGCGATCAGTTTGCTTTTGAATTCGGTTAAAGCCATATTCTATCTATGTGAATTAGCGGAGGGAAATTGCCTGGATTAAACGTTTATTTCCAGCCTATAGCCAGCGTCCCGCTTGATAGTTGATATGGGTGCAAGCTAGGGTTGAGGAAAGATGCCAGGGATAGTTCGCTATCGTTAGCTGCGCTTGGAAACCTCGATAATATCGTGCGGCGTGGATTCTTTCATGCCCGCTGGGCTGATTCTCACGAAACGCGACTTTTCTTTCAATTCGGCCAAGTTCTTCGCTCCGTTGTAGCCCATTCCCGCCTGAAGCCCTCCGACCATTTCGGCAAGGATGTTAGCCACGGATCCCTGGACTTCTTTGAGTCCTTCGATACCCTCTGCGGTCATTTTTCTAGAGGTATCCGTACTCTTGTGGCCGTATCTGGCGGCGGAACCCCTCTTCATGGCGCTCAAACTACCCATACCTCGGTACTGCTTGTAGAGTTTGTTGTTGATCTCCACAATATCTCCCGGAGCTTCGCGACTTCCGGCAAGAAGGCCGCCTAGCATAACTGAATCGGCTAGAGTCATGGCTTTCACAATGTCTCCAGATTTCGTGATTCCACCGTCGGCTATTATACGAACGCCCTTTTTGGCGGCCCCTTTTGATGCGTTAAAAAGGGCGGAAAGCTGGGGGATGCCGACGCCAGCGACGACTCGGGTGGTGCAGATCGATCCAGGACCTTGACCCACTTTAATGGCGTCTGCTCCACGTTCGGCCAGGTATTCGACGCCGTTTCCAGAGGTCACATTCCCAGCTAGAATGGTCAAATCCTTGAACTCGCTTCGAAGAAGGGAGACGACGTCGCCAATGCTCTTGGTGTGCCCGTGGGCCGCTGAAACGGCAATCGCATCCACTCTTTCGTTACAGAGATTGGTAACGTGCTCTACAATAGCATCTCGATCTAAAGTCCCATCCTCTTTCCAAACCGTAGAAATCGCCGCTCCAACCAGGAGTCGAAAATCGGAATCCCTAGCGGGCTTTAGAACGCTTTGCGATTCCGACATGATTCGCTCGATATCGGATATGCTGACGAGGCCCTTCAAGCGATTCGTATCGTCGACAACCAGTAGCTTATTGATGCCGAGGTGTTCGCTAAAGAACTTATCAGCAACATCGATGGGGTTGTGCTTAACCACCGCTTCATTTAAAGTTAGCACCTTTGAAACGTGATCCATTGCTTCAGCCACTTTAATATGGCTGTATCGGGCTTTCACCACGCGGCTGCCAAGCAAGCCAGCAAGCGTACCATTTTCGTCGGTGACCGGAAATGTGCGGAACTTATAGCCCTTTTCTTCGATCAGCTCGATGACGTCGCCGATGTATATATCCGGTGTGACGGTGATCGGGTTTGGGAGGAGTCCATTGATGTGATACTTGACGCGTGTAACCTGAGATACCTGCTCTTTATAAGGCATGTTATAATGGATTATGCCCATTCCGCCGCTACTAGCCATGGCTATGGCCATTCCGTACTCGGTGACGGTATCCATATCCGAAGAGATGATAGGAATATTAAGGGAAATCCTCTCCGATAGCCTGGTTTCCAGATTGGCTTGTTTAGGAAGTATCTCGCTGTAGCTTGTCGCCAGGGAAACGTCGTCGTAGGTTAAAGCGGTACCCTTGTGCTGAGAAAAAAACGCGTCTGCACGTTGGTAGAAATCGGTGTCGTCGAAGTTCGCTGAACGCTCTCGGGCCATGATCCGGCATAGGGAGTTGGATTAGCCGAATCAAGTATTTTGAGGTGGCGAGAGGAAAAAAGGTCGTCATATCTAGAGTGTCTAGATTGAGTCGCAACCTATGGTTGAATTCGCATACAAAGCTTACAAGCGGAAGTTTGCCGATGAGTATCAAACGGCTTCGCATAAGCTGTCTCAGCGTCCGGGGATTTTGTTGAGGCTACGTGATGGCGATGGGAAGGTTGGGTTTGGAGAAATCGCTCCCATCGAGTCATTTGGGACTGAGTCATTCTTAGCGGCCCTTTCGGTTTGTTCAGAATTGCAAGAGAACTTTGAATACGAAAAGGCGATCTGTCGTATGAATTTGTTTCCCTGCGTCCGATTCGCTTTGGATTCAGCCCATGAAACGCTTTTACGTGAAAATGAACCCGGGTTGTTGAAGAAACCTTGGCCTGTGTGCGGACTTATTACCGCCTTGGGAGATCGTAATCGTATTGAGATGCTGCTCGGTCAAGGCTATCAGTCGTTGAAAATCAAAATCGGGAAATCGGATTTTGCTGAGGAGTGCCGTATGGTGAATGCCATTGTTGATATGTCGGAAGGGAAAATCCCGATTCGCATGGATGCTAATGGGGCATTGGATCGAGTGAGAACGACCCAATGGATGGAGTTTGCGAGTGAGTGTCCAGTGGAGTTCATTGAGCAGCCTATGGCAAAAGGAATGGAGCGGGAGATGAGAGTTATCGCTCGAGATTTTCCGGTCAAATTGGCTTTGGACGAGTCCATTTGCTTTGTAGACGATCTAAAACGCTGGAGCGATTCTCACTGGGAGGGGGTCTATGTCGTCAAACCATCGATCGCGGGCAGCCGCCATGCTCTATTGAATGAGCTGGAAAAGCTACCCGAGGACTCAGTTGTCTTTTCCAGCTCTCTTGAATCGATGGTTGGAGCTTCAGCAGCTCTCCGCGTGGCCATCGAATCTGATAAACAAGTTCGCGCGTTGGGCTTCGGGGCGGAGGAATTGTTTCTAAACGATGGGGCGTCGCTGCCTTTGGGGCCTTTTTTGCAGCCGGATGGTTTGGGATCGATGGAGGATTTTGAAGAGTTGTGGAAGAACGTTTAGGAGCCCGTTTGCAATACGCTTTTAGCGGCGAGTTATTTCCGCAATTCGCGGGAAATTGGGCTCCGCAGATCGATCGGACGGCTCAGTTGTTCTCCAGGCTTTGCGAGGTACGTAACGAGCGAAAGCGGATTGCCCTGGTAGCCTCTGATCCAGTTAGGTTCTGGGCCTGTTTTTTCGTCGTCGCCAACGGAGATTGGGATATCTTCCTATTCAATCCGCATTGGGGTGAAAAGGAACGAAAGGAAGCTCTGGAAGTTGCTCGACCACAATGGGTGATTGATGGTGCCTCTATTGAAAAGGAGATTGAGGCGGAAATTACTTCAGAGGAAACGAAAACTGTAATAGAGGGTTTTCGAGTGATGATCCCGACGGGTGGGTCCTCAGGAAAGATCCGATTCGCTATCCATGATTGGGAAACACTTTCGGCAGCAGTGGAAGGCCTCAGGAAGCATTTCGATTCACCGACAATTTCTTCACTAAGTGTTTTGCCCTTGTATCATGTGAGTGGGTTTATGCAAACGATTCGCTCTGCTCTCACTGGAGGAAAAGTGGTATTCAATTTGGGCCCTAGCTTTATCGAGGATTGCCAGGCTCTTTTTTCCCTGGCTCCTGAGGATAGATTCCTGTCCTTGGTTCCCACGCAATTGAGAAAGTTGCTTCGAGATGACTCGAGCGTGCGTTGTCTTGGAGAATTTCGAGCCATTTTTTGCGGAGGAGGCCCATTGCCGCAAGATCTAGCAAGGGCTTCGCGAGAAGCCCGGTTGCCATTGGCCCCAACGTACGGCATGACTGAAACGGCCGCCCAGGTAGCGACTCTTTTTCCGGAAGAGTTTCTTGCTGGAGTTGAGGGACAAGGTAGTCCGCTTCCGCACGCATGCATCGATATACTAAACACAGAATTAAAATTTGGCAGTGTAGGGAATGTTTCGGTGCAATCGTCATCGTTGTTTCGAGGTTATTTCGGAGATGCGGTACGAGGTGATCTTCCTTTTGCAGCGGGCGATCTGGGAAAAAAGGACGAGAAAGGCCGGATCTCGATCGTAGGAAGGAGCGGTAGGACGATAATTTCCGGTGGTGAAAATATCGATTTACAGGAAATCGAGAATGCCGTCATCGAAACGCGTCTCATAAAGGACGTGGTCGCATTCGGAGTGGACGATGAAAGATGGGGCACACGACTATGTATAGCGTATACTGGCGTGGATGAGAAGAATGTGGCAACCGATCTGAAATTGGCTATTGGCAGGCGGTTGGCGTCATATAAGCAGCCTAAATTTTGGCTTAATGTAGATGCTCTGCCAACGAACGGAATAGGTAAGGTCGATATGGTTACTTTGCGTAA
>DKNL01000243.1:0-190 GCA_002474325.1 Opitutales bacterium UBA7389 | reverse complement strand
GTAATTTAGGCTTGAGAGTCTTTGTTGGATGTAAAGGGAGCCGCCTAAATCTGAGCCTTAGGAGCAACGAGGATCTGCACAGACATGACTAAACGAGAGATTTCCGATATTCTAAAAGAGATTGCCACCTTGCTGGAGCTCAAAGGTGAGAACCCCTTCAAAATCAGGGCCTATACTAATGGGGCCAGGG
>DKNL01000235.1:5365-19888 GCA_002474325.1 Opitutales bacterium UBA7389 | reverse complement strand
TTGGGTTATGTATCAATCGACGTCACCCGACGGCTCATGGAGCCCGCACTCGCGCTTAACGCCTCCGAAACGGGTATCGGTTTCGTTCATGCCAGGCTCCAGCTTCGTCGTGCTGTGCCAATCGCCAATTGATACATAACCCAACTCCCAGAGAGGGTGGTAAGGCAGCCCATTCACTTCCAAATATCGGTGCAGTTTCTCATTATCCCAATCGAGAATCGGATAAATCTTCGTCATCTTGTTCTGACTCTCAACGACTCGCCTGCTTGCACGGCTTTCTCCCTGGGATCGCCTGAGCCCAGCCAGCCAAGCTTTGGCGCCAAGCTCCTTGATAGCCCGATCCATCGGCTCAACCTTATTCATGAAGTTATAGGTTTTGAGTCCACCCGCTCCCTGCTCCCAGAGCCTTCCATGCAAAGCCTCCTGCTCAGCAGCGGTAATCGGAGCCCGGTACTTCTTCAGATTAAGATTCAGTCGCTCGTTCAACTCCGCCGCAAAGCGATAGGTTTCTGGGAACAAATAGCCCGTATCGATGAAAACAACTGGGATATCAGGCAAAATAGAGGTGACCAAATGCAACATAACCGCCGATTGAGCCCCAAAGCTCGTGGTCATGATCAATTCGTCCCCAAATAGGTTCGCCGCCCAAGCCACGCGATCCCGAGGAGTCGCAGACTCTAAATCAAGTTTTTGCCCATTCCCTTCCTCGCTTGCCGTTCTCATCTAATTAATCATCTAAATATCTACCAGTTTACCGATATTAAATGGAATAAATAACGGCTGGGTCAAGCCGTTGATTGAGTGGCGATCCAAAAAAGCTGGAGAAACGCTAGTTTTCCTAAAGACTCTCCAGCAATCGGGCGACTTCTTCTCTCTTGGCTTTGGTTTCCGCGAGTTGCCTGCGCGCTCCTTCGACGACAGCGGCCGGGGCCTTTTCTACGAAGCTATCGTTATTCAATTTGCCTTCACCCACTTGGATCGCTTTTCCAAGTTTCTCTAATTCTTTTCCGAGGCGCTCCTTCTCCGTTTCAACGTCGATCGCGCTAGACAGGTCTAGATAAACGGTTCCCAACGCAGATACAGCTCCAGGCAGATTTTCTACTTGGTCTCGCAGATCTATGGTGGCAGCGCCAGCCAGTTTTTTGATTGTATCCAAATTTGCGGTTACAATCGAAGAACTCGACTCATCCGCGGGCGAGATAAACAAAACCACATCACGTTTGGGGGCGACATTGTATTCCGCCTTGATCGCACGGGCTTGGGAGATGAGCCCATTGACCTCTTCGATACGCCGGGCACCTACCTCGTCGACAACAACCCCTCGCAAGGCCAACGCTTCGCTCAGTTCAGCGGCCTTGGGAAGGCACGTATCCTGGAGAAAGGATCCCTCTTGCCCAAAGCCCATCGCTTGCCAAAGTTCTTCAGTTATGAACGGCATAACCGGATGCAACAATTGTAAGGATTGTCGTATTACTAAATCAGATACAGCTAGCGCCACCCCGTGCCGCGGATCATTCTTAGACTGCAACATGGCTTTAGCCGCTTCTACGTACCAATCGCAAAAATCGCCCCAGAAGAACCGGTACAGAGAATGAGTTAGCTGATGCATTTCGAAACGCTCGAACTGATTTTCGATTTCTCGAGTCGTTTCCAGCAATCGATTCAAAACCCAGTTCCCATAACCATCTAGCGACGACCCCGCTAGCCTATCGAGAATGCGATCCAGCGAGTCGTTGCTAGAAAGCTCGCCCGACATCTGCCGGAAGCGGCAGGCATTCCAGAGCTTGGTGCAGAAATTGCGGCCAATCTCGATACGATCTTCGGAAAAAAGGATATCTGAACCGCTCGGGGCAATATTGATGATGCCGAAACGCAGTCCATCGGCCCCAAATTTCTCGATCAAGTCCAACGGATCCGGGGAATTGCCCAGCGACTTGGACATCTTTCGCCCCTTGGAGTCGCGAATGAGACCATGGATGAAAATGTCCTTAAATGGAATCCGGGCCTCTATCTCCTCATCGCCGAGCGAATCTTTCGCTTCGCCGGTAAGTTCGAGTCCAGACATGATCATCCTAGCGACCCAAAAGAATATGATATCGAATCCCGTGACCAGCATACTGGTGGGATAGAAATAATCCAATTCCGCCTTGACCTTCGGTTCGCTGCTCGGCCAACCAAAGGTAGCGAATGGCCAGAGATTGGACGATGCCCATGTATCCAAAACATCCTCATCCTGCTCCCAACTCTCAGGATCCCCTGGGCCCTCAACGGAAACATGCCAATTATCCGGATCGCTACGATCCGAGTCCTTCCTGTACCAAACGGGAATCCGCTGGCCCCACCATAGCTGGCGGGAGATGCACCAGTCCTGAATATTGTTGAGCCAGTGCAGGTATACCTTTTCCCATCGTTTCGGATGAAAACGAACAATGCCCTTGGCAACCGCCCGTTTTGCCTCCTCGACCCGCGGGTACTTCAGATACCACTGTTCTGATAGTCGTGGCTCAATGGGTACACCAGCTCGCTCGGAATAGCCGACGTTATTGTCGTAGTCTTCAGCTTCGATGAGCAAGTTCAGCGATTCCAATTTCGCCACTGCCGCTTTCCGGGCGTCGAAGCGATCCATCCCATCGAACTCTTCACCCGCTAAACCGTTGAGCGTGCCATCTGGATTCATGACATCGATGAGCGGCAAACCATGGCGTTTTCCGATATCGAAGTCGACCTGATCGTGGGCGGGCGTAACCTTTAGCACCCCAGTGCCGAAGTCTTTCTCCACCGCCCTGTCTGCTACGACGGGGATCTTCTCCCTCGGAAACGGTCGCCAGCAATGCTTGCCTACCAAATCTGCATATCGCGCATCATCCGGATGGACAGCGACACCCGTATCGCCCATAATGGTTTCTGGACGGGTGGTGGAAATCTCGACGAATCGGCCTGGCTCCTCTAAGATCTCGTAGCGCATCTTGTAGAGCTTGCCCTTTTGTGGTCGCATATCCACTTCTTCATTACTGAGAGCGGTTTGCGAAGCGGGACACCAATTGACGAGGCGTTTTCCACGATAGATGTATCCCCGATTATAAAGTTCTACAAACGCATGCTGTACAGAAAGCTGATAGGCATCGTCCATGGTGAATCGGGACCGTCGCCAATCGCAGGAGGCGCCGAGTTTGCGGAGCTGCTTGAAAATCGCTCCGCCATGTTCCTCTGACCATTCCCAAGCTCGTTCGAGAAACCTCTCTCTACCGAGTTCCTGACGCGATGTCCCTTGATCTCGCAGTACTTTCTCAACCTTCACTTGCGTCGCGATGGAGGCATGGTCAGTGCCTGGGAACCATAGTGCCGACTTACCCTCAAGACGGGCTCGACGAATAAAAATATCCTGAAGAGCGTTATCCAGTACGTGCCCCATGTGCAGCACACCGGTCACGTTCGGAGGAGGAATCATAATTGTAAACGGCTCTTTCTTGCTTTCGATATTCCCCTCGAAACAACCGCTCTCTTCCCAAGCTTTGTACCACTTGGTCTCAACTTCCGCTGGATCGTAATTCTGGCTCAATTCGGTTGTCATGGATCGCTCCTGTGAAAAAAGAGGGTAGCGATAAGCTCGCGGCATACCCAAGACAAGAGGATTCGCTAGCTACGGAACCCTAGACACGACGACAAACCTCCGCAATCCACACTCCGCTTCCAATGGACCTCGATATGCACTTGCTTGCTGACGAGCCTAGTCTGCGTCAAAGTCGTGTATTCTTATGCTAAATCCGCAATCTCGAGAATCTCTGGATCCTATTTCTTCCCTTCCCGAATCGATGAAGCTCTATTTGCGCGAAACCCCTAAAAACGCTCATCATTATCGTTTAAACTCCCGAGAAAGCGGCTATTGATTAGCCCTACCCGCTCTCGAAATGGCCCGAAAGCAAGCCCACTACAGCCAACCGCGCCAATCTGAAGAAACACTCAAATCGAAGGGAAAATGGGTAAACAGGGTATCTCTTTCACGACCAATTTCTAGTTCGTCTACGTATTTGAACGTAGCGATATCAGCCGCTCAAGCCATTGTCCTCACCGCCCATGACCTCCTATTTTACGGCTTGAAACGAGGTTTTTGCCTAGTTGGTACCACAAAAATATCGCCTATCGAAGGCAGGTGAGCTAACGAAATAGAAAATCCGATTATCCCGAATATGAACAACGAGATTCCAAGACGATCCCTATTAAAGACTATGGCCTCCGGCGCTGCTCTCGCAGCAACCAGTGGCCTTGCTGCTCAAGCCGCCCACCACAATTCTAATGGCACTCTTAAAGGTAACATCCACCACTCGGTTTGCAAGTGGTGCTACAAGAACCAAACCCTCGAGGAAGTCTGCCAGAAGGCGAAAGATATCGGAATGGAGGCTATCGATTTGCTTGGAGTGGAGGACTATCCAACTGTCAAGAGGTTCGGGCTTACATGCTCCACGACTAAAGGCGTGCCCGGCGGTATAAAGAAGGGTTTAAATCGAATAGAAAACCACGACGCTATCGTCGAATTTTTTGCACACACTTTGCCTCTAGCCAAAGACGGAGGCTCACCGAATGTGATTTGCTTTTCTGGAAACCGTGAAGGAATGGATCCCGAGCAAGGCCTTGAAAATTGCGCGATCGGACTCAAGCGGATCGCGCCCATCGCCGAGCGCTACGGCGTCACCGTGATCATGGAACAACTTAACAGCAAGCGAAACCACGCTGACTATATGTGCGACAACTCTCCTTGGGGCGTGGAATTGTGCGATCGGGTAGGTTCCGAGAGATTCAAGCTGCTCTACGACATCTACCACATGCAGATCATGGAAGGAGATGTGATCGATACCATTAAGGAGTTCCATCCCTATTTTGGTCACTATCACACGGGCGGCGTTCCGGGGCGTCACGAGATCGACGATACACAAGAACTCTTCTATCCAGCTATCATGCGAGCGATCGTTGAAACTGGGTATAAAGGCTACGTGGCTCAGGAGTTCATCCCCGCCAGCGACGATCCACTCAATTCACTAGAACTCGCCGTCAAGATCTGCGACGTCTAGCATGGATAGCCAAACGCAGCGATTAGTCCTTCGCTCTTAGCGACCGCCGAGCCCCTGGAGGAGCTTTTTAGTGGCTCGGATCCCATCCGCTTCTCCCATGTTTTTACCTTCGTACTCGACTCCGATGTATCCACGATAACCGGCATCTTTAACGATTTCCAACATACGCTTGAAATCGGTATGGATCTCGTTGCCCTTTTCATCAAAATCGTGGGACTTAGCACTCACTCCTTTGGCATAAGGCATCAATTCGCGAGTCCCCTTATAGCGGTCGTAGGATTCGCCCGTAGACCGATCGATGATGAAATTGCCAAAATCCGGAAGCGTCCCTACGCGCGGATGGTTGGCCAGCTTCATGGCACCCGCCAGCCAAGCGCCGTTGCTCGACAGTCCCCCATGATTTTCGACTATTACGTTAATTCCAATAGAATCGCCATAGTCACCCAATCTACTGAGACCGTCGGCGGCCAATTTCATTTGTTCGCTGTAGGAACCAGCGGAGCCCGCGTTAACGCGAATCGAGTGGCAATCCAATTCTTTGGCTGCGTCCGCCCAGACTTTGTGGCTATCCACAGTCTTGATGCGGGCCGCCTTTTCTGGATCGCCCAGCCTTCCCAAGCGATCGCACATAATAAGCACATTGTCCACGCCTTCGCCCTTCGATCGTTTTTTCAGCTCACCCACAATCTGAGGAGTGAAATTATCCATGTAGAACTGGTTGACGTATTCGATGGCGGCAATTCCGAAATCGTGCTTGGCGATTCTGGCGAAATCCATCGCATCCTTCTCACCGCCTCGAAAGGCCCTGTGGAGCGACCACTGGGCCAAGGAAATGTCGAACCACTTTTCGTGATGGGCAGCATGAAGCGAGGGACGGACAGCCAAAGATGCTGCCGCTAGAAACGATGAAGATTTAATAAATTCGCGACGGGTTTTCATAGAATGTTAATCAAAGGGTGTATGGTAGTGTTTGAACGAGGAAATGAGGCAAACCAGCACGCTGGCCTAAAACCAATTTTTCGGGAATCGAATCCTCATCTAATGCCCCGAATTGCGTTTTCGAATCATCTGGAAAAAATCATTGCCTTTGTCGTCTACGAGGATGAACGCCGGGAAATCGACCACATCGATTTTCCAAATGGCCTCCATTCCCAATTCTTCGTATTCAACGAGCTCCACTTTCTTTATATTCTCCTTGGCAAGAATCGCTGCTGGCCCACCTATTGAACCTAAATAGAAACCTCCATACTCCTTGCAGGCATCAACGACCTGCTGACCGCGGTTGCCCTTAGCTAGCATAATCATGGATCCGCCATGCTTTTGGAAGGGTTCAACATAACTATCCATACGCCCCGCGGTAGTCGGCCCGAATGATCCGGAAGGCAGCCCTTTGGGCGTCTTGGCCGGACCCGCGTAATAGATTGGGTGGTCTCTAAAATATTGGGGTAGCCCCTCACCAGCATCAAGCCGTTCCTTGAGCTTCGCGTGGGCAATATCACGAGCGACGATGATCGTGCCATTGAGAGACAGACGTGTTTGAACCGGATACGTCGAAAGCTCAGCCAACAGCTCCTTCATCGGTCGATTGAGGTCAAGCTGCACAACCTCAGCATCTTTCCGTCCGCCTGCAGATGCGGGAATCAGGCGTCCTGGATCACCCTCAAGTTTCTCCAGCCACAGCCCATCCTTGTTGATTTTGGCCTTAATATTTCGGTCAGCTGAGCATGATACGCCAACCCCTACGGGGCAACTCGCTCCATGTCGGGGCATTCTGATAATACGTACATCCAAAGCAAAATATCTGCCTCCAAATTGGGCCCCAATACCACATTCCCGAGCCCTCTCCAGCATCTTTTCTTCGAGATCGAAATCTCGAAAAGCCCTGCCGTGCTCATTGCCCGAAGTAGGGAGTTTGTCCAAATCCTTAGTCGAGGCCAACTTAACGGTTTTCAAGCAAGCCTCCGCGGAAGTTCCCCCAATCACAAAAACGAGGTGATATGGCGGACAGGCAGATGTTCCAAGCGAGACCATCTTCTCCAAGAGAAATGCTTCCAAGGTTTCCGGGGTAAGCAACGCCTTGGTCTCCTGATACAAAAAGGTCTTATTTGCCGAGCCACCCCCCTTTGCCAAACAGAGAAATTTGAATTCCGTTCCGCCATCCGCGTAGATATCGATCTGGGCGGGAAGATTCGTACGGGTGTTCTTCTCTTCGTACATCGTCAGCGGAGCTGTTTGGGAATAACGAAGATTGTCGCTGGTGTAGATATCGTAAACTCCTTTGGCAATGGCGGCCTCATCATCGCCTCCAGTCCAGACCTGTTGTCCTTTTTTTGCCATGACAATCGCCGTTCCCGTATCCTGGCAAAACGGAAGCACCCCTTGAGCCGCCACCTCCGCATTTCTCAAAAGAGTAAGGGCTACGTGCCTGTCGTTTTCCGAAGCCTCCGGATCCTCAAGAATGGAAGCGACTTGCTCCAGGTGCTTGGGCCGCAGCATAAAGGAAAGATCATGCATGGCATGGCGAATCAGATGGCTTAAACCTTCCGGCTCGATCTTCAGAATCTCTTTCCCCTCGAATGAATCTGTGGATACGAATTCCGATGTAAGCAATCGATACTCCGTATCATCCTCACCCAGTTCGAATAGCTTCTGAAAATGAAAAGGTGGCGTAGACATGAGAGGCAAATTGGTCTCCTTAAGCCAAGCCCGCAAGCCAACTTCACAGCTTGCTGCTATCTTTCATCAACAAATCGGTCGATGATACCGCCAAATGACCCGTTAGTAAGGAATATGACGAGTTGTTCGCCCGAATGCGATTGGCAGCGCTCTCTCAAAACTTGCAGGGCGTCCTCATTTGATTGGGCAGCATGGGCCTCGACGCCACTGCTTCGCATATCCGAGGCAAGCTCCTCCGTATCCAAAAGGGCCACCCCTTCGCTATTCGCCTGCTTAGCCGCTCCTATCACCACGGCGTCCGCAACAGACAAAGCCTCGCCCAGCCTCCCGCGCATGGACTCCAATCTCGAGGTATTGCTTCTCGGCTCGAAAGCGGCAATCAGTTTTCTGCCCGGAAAGCGAGCCCTGATCGACTCCAGAATCTCGCCAATCGCTGTCGGATGATGAGCAAAATCCTCAATGACAACGAGCTGTTCCGATTCTAGTCTCATCTGCTGCCTGCGGGACACGCCGCGGAAGGACTTTATTCCTTCAGCTTTGAATGATATCGGGTCACCTTCTGGGTCCGCTATCAGTGCTGCTCCCAAACAGGCCATGGCTGCGTTGCGAGCATTGAATTTTCCCGCCATCATCCAATCTACAGTCCGCCAAGGCTTGCCTTTCCAGCTCAAATCAAATCGCGACCCTGTCAGCGTTGTCTTGTACTGTTCGATACGAAGGTCGCAATGCTCTCCCTCGCCCACCTTCAACACGCGAGTCCAAGGAGCCGGAAGCAACGACATCGCGTTTTCATCGTCCCCATTAATAAGCAGGTACCCGTTCTTAGGAACAATGCGGCAAAAATGGCGGAAGCTTCGCTTGACGTCCTCCAAGTCCCGAAAGATGTCGGCATGGTCGAACTCCAGATTGTTAACCACCGCCACCCTCGGCGAATAATGGATGAATTTGCTCCGCTTGTCGAAAAAAGCGCTATCGTACTCATCACCCTCGATCACAAATGGACCATCGCTAGACCCCGCATTCCATCCGCTCTCGGGATCGATCGGAATCCCTCCGATCAAGTAGCCAGGATGGGCGCCCGATTTTTCCAGCAAGTAAGCCGCCAGAGCGGTGGTAGTCGTTTTCCCATGCGTTCCCGTTATCACCAAGTTCCTACGCTTGGATAACACGAATCGATCCATAGCCTCAGGAAGCGACGCGAACGGAATTTTTCTCGAATCCAAAAGAAATTCGATTTCCTCATTTCCCCTAGAATAGGCGTTACCGACGATAACTAGGTCCGGGTTCAGGGCCCGTAATCGACTGGCATCATAGCCTTCCAATACTTCGATCCCCGCTTCAGCCAATTTGTCGCTCATCGGCGGATACACCGCTTTATCGGACCCATAAATTTCATTCCCGGAATCCCTTAACAATAAGGACCCGTTCCCCATTGCCGTACCCGCAATACCTAGGAAATAGATTCGCATCCGGATACAATAGGAGGGACTTCGATGGCTTCAACCCAGTTCTTTCCTAACCTCACTCAATCGATCGACCGACTGGCGAAACAAAGTCGGGTCTACCATCAGGTATCGCAGCTTGACCGATGCTACTATTACCTATTCAAAAGCAGCCACTTCCCGGCCATCCATTCCGATGCTTTTCTTTAGCCCGACCTTCATTTTCGCGTTTCTTCCGATAGTTTGGACTGGCTTCATCCTAATCAGCTCAAAGGGCTCTTCCCGAGCTTCGATTGCGTGGCTTCTGCTTTGCTCCTGGGTCTTCTATGCCTGGGCTCACCCTAGCCACTTGCTCTGGCTACTCGGATCTATTTCCGCAAACTACCTCTGCTCGGCCGCAATCGTCAGGTCGAATACGCTGAAATCGGCCAAGAGACTACTTGTTGGCGGAATCATAGCAAACCTACTCCTCTTGGGAATCTTCAAGTATTCCGGTTTCGCTGTCGGGTCTCTCGTTTCTTTGTTCGGCCTCAACCTACGTCCTCCTTCCTTCCTGCTGCCCTTGGCGATCTCCTTCTTCACTTTTCAGCAAATCTCCTATCTAGTAACCACATTCCGAAACCGGCAATTGTTGGCTAAGCCCCACGAATACGCGCTCTACGTTTCGTTTTTCCCCCAACTCATCGCCGGTCCTATAGTACAGCCCGGTGAAATGATACCGCAGCTGCAGTCCCCTATGTTCGGCAAAGTCCGCATCGACGACATCGCTATCGGTATTATTTTATTCATTATCGGCATAGGCAAAAAAATCTTGCTGGCAGACAACCTGGCACCCATCGCCGATTCCGCATTTGGAGAATCGTCCCAAGGCCCCATATCCGGACTGACAGCCTGGACCGGGCTATTTGCCTTTTCGCTGCAGATCTATTTCGACTTTGCCGCCTATTCTGAAATGGCCCTAGGCCTCGGGCGAATGTTCGGTATCAGGCTCCCAGAGAACTTCGCTTCGCCCTATCGAGCTACAAGTGTCATCGACTTTTGGAGACGCTGGCACATTACCCTATCGAGTTTCTTTAAAAACTTCCTCTATATTCCGATCGGTGGCAATCGCAGAGGCCGGAGCCGGACTTACATCAATTTACTGATCGTCATGACAGTCGCTGGACTTTGGCACGGTGCCAACTGGACATTCCTTCTTTGGGGAAGCGCTCACGGCATTCTCCTAGCCGTGAACCATCTTTGGAAGCGATCAAAACTAAAGGCCCCTCCGAAAATCGCCTGGCTGGCGACTTTTCTTGCAGTGACTCTCTGCTGGACCTTATTCCGGTCGCAAAGTCTAGCAGAAGCATTCGCCTACTTTAGTTCCCTATCAGGCAAACACGGATGGTTCAGTGTAGACGGTGGTAGCACAATCGCCTTTTTCAAATCTCTGGAACCCACGGAAATTTGGAAACCTGTCCACTATGCGATCCATTTTCTCGGCTGGTACCCAGGACTTATTGGCGGCATTCATCCAGGCCATCTTCTCTTTTCGGAGTTGGGTCTGTCTATTGCCCTAATAGCTCTTGCCGGGATAATCGTGACTCTATTCCCCAGACCTCTCTCCTGGTTAACGACACCCGCAAACGACCGACCCGTATTCAGCAAAAAAGCAGCTATTCTTATATCGATTATCGTGGTTCTAATCATCATCCAAAGTGGATCATTCCAATCTTCGCCTTTCATCTATTTCCGCTTCTAACACCGCAATCCGCAATCTCCAGTGAACGCTCAACGATTTCTCATCTATCTCGCTCTATCCTTATTGTCCGGAGTCGCGATAGTCACTGTTTGGTTCGCCGCTCACCTGGGCATGCCCTGGTGGCCGCATCATTCGAATCGGGAAGTACGAATGGCCAAGCACTATATCGCTAAATCCGTATCTGAACCAACGATTTGGATACAAGGTGGATCGAACGCTTGGTTTGGCTTTGATTCGGAACTGATCAAACGGGAGACGGGATACAACGTCGTCAACTTAGCCTTCAATGTCAACATGCCTACAGAATTCTGTTTCGACGAAACTCGTCTATTCGCGAAAGAAGGCGATGTTGTTATACTCGCTCTGGAAAACTCCATGTATTTTAGAGACAACTACTCAAGCTATGCTACTGACGAGATCACCATATGGGCGCCGGAATTTTTCTGGTCGCTATCTTTTCCCCGCAAAGCCCGGTTCCTACAGAGCCTTCCTTGGCAGAAGGTACTAGCAAGCAGCCTAGCCCGCCTCGGCACCCTGACAGGACACTATGATAAGCAATTGAAGCCGATTTCAGAAGCGGAGGTAATTGAGAATCTGACCGCGCGTTGGGAAGGCCGGTATGAAGGCGAAGTTCCCGCTTACTACAACTATCTGACAATGAACCGGCACGGCGATTTCATACAAACTGACCATGAACTCTGGCGGGGGGAGCACGATTATAATTTGATGGCCCGTTCGCCGATCTCGGAAATGTCAAAGCAGGATTTGGCCGAATTCGCCATATGGGCCCGAGACAACAGCATCACCGTTCTAATGGCCTGGCTTCCTATGGCGGAAAACCCAGCCCTTGATCTTTCCCTCCCTCATGCACAGGCGACTATCAAACGGATTACCGACTTTTCCGAATCGCTAGGTTTAGAGTTCCTAGGAAAGCCCGAGGAATTCGTAATGGATATCGAGTTGTTCTACGACACGAGCCACCATACCACGGCGGAAGGAGCACGCCTTCGAACCGAACGGCTATTGCCCCATTTGCAACACCATCTTCCCTAAGCTAATATATCACAGTCCGCTAGATACACTTAGGGCCAGGACTGTCGTTCCCGCCCGTTAAGAGAGGGTCGTTGATTTGGTCTTTCGTTCCACCGCAATGGTCAATAGGTCGCTCTGGCTACGAAGAGATTCTTCAGGGCCAATTGGATAGGGATTTGCGAATTTCTTCCTGGGCAATGAAACTGAGAAACACCATAATAGCATTTCTTGCTAAGAGTTACGGCTATTTCCCGAGCTCCTTTAGCAATAATTTAGGCAATTTCCAATATCAAGACGACGCGGTTGAACTCATGAAACGCTATTGGCCAAAAAGTTCGAATCAGCTTAACATCATCGGGTCAGCGTCCAAAACCTGCACCACATCGGCAGGCCAAGCGATTTCCCGCGCTATTTCGCGCAGAACCCCCATCACCGGGGCAACATTCGCCGTGAAATACCAGTTTTGAAATCGGTAGTTGTCCTTCATCTTCTCAATCGGACACGACACCGGGCCGCGAATCTCGACGACCCCTTCTAATCGTTTCTCTACCTGCTTTGCGAACTGCTCGGCAAAGAACGCCACCTTATCCGGATTGGGCCCTCGAAGCACTTGCCGAATCAGTCTCCGGTAAGGCGGATATTCGAACAGCTCCCGGTTCTCCAGCTCCATTCGCAAAAACGCATCAACATCGCCGTGCCGAGCGAATTGGATAGGATCCGCATGGGGGGTGTATGATTGAACGACAACTTCGCCAGCCAATTCCCCTCTTCCGGCCCGACCGGAAACTTGGACCAGCAATTGAAACGTTCGCTCGTTGGCCCGAAAGTCAGGAATGTGCAAAGAAAGATCCGCATCCACTAGGCCGACAAGCGTGACGTTCGGGTAATCCAAGCCTTTTGCGATCATCTGCGTTCCGACAATGACATCGATTCGCCCCGAACGAAAATCTCCAAGGATCTGGCGAAAGAGATGCTTCCTGTTCATCGTATCCGCATCGACGCGAACTACTTTCGCGTTCGGCAGAATTTTCATCACTGCATTTTCAATGCGCTGCGTTCCCATGCCTTTCCAACGAATTTTGGGACTGCGGCAGGAAGGACAAACTATCGGAGCCACCGCTTCGGCTCCACACAAGTGGCATTTCAAGGTATCATCACTACGGTGATAAGTCATCGGGACACTACAACGATCGCACACTTCGACATGCCCGCATTCTTGACACAGCATAGATGCGGAAAATCCTCGCCGATTGAGAAACAAGATACTCTGCTCTTTTCGTTCAAACCGCTCCCTCAGCTTATCTACGAGTATTCTTGAAAGCTGAGTGGGCTTCCGAGTCCGGAGCATCTCCTGCCGCATGTCCACGATGTGCATCAGCGGAAGTGATCGCTCATCCACTCGCTTCGTAAGCCGATCGACTGCATACTTTCCATTGATTACATTGCGATAAGTTTCCAAGGAGGGCGTCGCCGAACCCAGAATACAAAGAGACTTTGATAAAAACCCTCGGTAGATCGCGACATCCCTACCATGGTAACGAGGAGTCTCATCCTGTTTGAAGGCAGGTTCATGCTCTTCGTCCACGATAACCAAACCCAGATTCCGAATCGGGGCAAATACCGCCGAGCGAGCCCCGACGACCACTCGAGCTCGTCCAGTAGAAAGAGCCATCCACCCGTCCAAGCGTTCCCCATCCGACAAATGACTGTGCCAAACGACGGCGTTAATATCGCCAAGCCGAGCTAATCGAGCCCGAATCCGTCCAACGGTTTGAGGGGTTAAAGCAACCTCAGGCACAAGATAAAGAACTCCCTGATCTCGGTTTAAAGCGGTTTCCATGGCTTGAAGGTAAACTTCGGTTTTTCCCGAACCGGTAACGCCATGAAGGAGATGAGTGGCAAAGCCTCCTTTACCTAGCTCCTGCCGCAGGCTTTCGACTGCGACCTGCTGCTCATCATTCAGCTCAATTGACTTCTCCTCGACGTACTCCAAGGAGCCAATTTCATCATCATAGGCAGCTCTCTCCTCGATACGGACCACTTCCTTAACGAAGCCCTTATCCAAGAGGCTGTTGTATGTCGTAGCTGAAAGGTTGAGCCGTTTAAAAATCAGTCCTTTATTTTGCGGTCTGATTTGCTGCGAGAGAAAATCGTAAAGCGCTTTTTGCTTCGGAGCCCGTCTCTCCAATCGCTCTAATTCCTCATCGCTGGCCTCTCTACCTAGCGAGACAAATCTTACCTTCTTTGGGGTCATGCCTCGGCGAACTGAGGCTGGTATCATCGTTTCCAATACGGATTCTCGACTGGATCCGTAGTACGAGCAAATCCAATCGGCGAGCTCTAGCAATTCGCGATTGAGGATAGGCTCATCATAGCAAAGTTGAGAGACCAATTTTAGCTTCGAATAGTCGACGTCCGCAGTCGCTCCGGTTCCTACGACAATACCCAGAACGAATCTAGGACCAATAGGAACGCGAACAAGACAGCCCTCGGCGACCGTTTCGGCCAGCTTGCCGCTAGCTCGGTAATGGAGCGTCTTATCGAAACCTGCCAATGGCCAGACAGC
>DKNL01000235.1:3783-5078 GCA_002474325.1 Opitutales bacterium UBA7389 | reverse complement strand
CAATGGAGCGTCTTATCGAACCCTGCCAATGGCCAGACAGCAACAACTTCGTCATGCAATGCCAAATCCGACTCCATCGTTGACAGTTATTGAGATCGCATTGAGACTGCGTAGGTGACCATCGAAGAGTGCAGAGAGCGATTTCGATCCTTTTTGGTAAAGCATAATCTGAGAATGACTGGCCAACGTATGGCAATCTTCGAAGCCGTATTCAAGGAGTCGAGTCATTTCACTGCTGAAGAGCTCCTCGACAAGGCCCGTCTGATCGACCGAACCGTTTCGAGAGCGACGGTGTATCGTACATTGCCAATACTCGTTGAGAGCAGTCTCGTTCGCGAAGTCGATATCGGAACGAATTTAAAGTACTACATGCCCAACAAGGAGCAGGAAAGCCACCAAGCTCAGGTGATCTGCAACGACTGCCAAAAAATATTCGAGATCCCAGCCCCATTCATGGAATGGTACGGCAGCACGGTCTCGGCCAGACTGGGTCTGACTCCCATAAGCCAGCGCCTTCAGGTCAACGCTTCCTGCCAAGAGTTTCAATCTGAGGGATACTGTTCCAAAGACGCGGCAAGCGAAACCACGGCTACGGAATAATACCACATGCAAAAAGGTTTGGAAAAAATAGTGCAGGCCCTACAAGACGCAGCACAAAACGGCCTATCGCTTGCGACACTGGTCTTGTATGCGATGCGCCAACGCCGCGAACAGCGCGGAAATTATTAGCGTAATGCCAAATCGTGTATTCATAGTGATAATGGTATAATCGGTATTGAGAGCATCTATCGTTTATAGGGGATACACATGATATTATATCGGATCAAAGACCCGCATCTCTCAAACGGATTCCTTCCAAGGGGTATTTTAAAGAAATCGCGCCCTGGTGCCTATAGAGCATAAGGGCTCTAGGAATTACAAAACATCACGTGTATCGAATTGCCCACCAACTGAGCTACACTGCCTTTCACGAGCCTAGAGAGTGCCCGGCAGCAATACCGGCCAAAAAAGCCATACTTGCCAACCGACCTTCCTTGCGCCACACTCACCGGCGATGGAGATCGATGCCCAAGACGCCTACGATGTCCACTTTGTCGAAAAGCTGCTAAAACGTCTCCCTTGCGACAATCAGATTCTCGAAATCCTAGCCGGGCTCTGCGCCAGATACGGCATGGACCAGCAAGCCCCAAGTATTGAACGGAAACTGGTCCGTCTATCGCCGGGCGATCCAAGAGCACGCTATAACCTCGCTTGCAGCCTTTCGCTTTCCGGAAAAACGCGAGAGGCCATCGCCG
>DKNL01000235.1:0-3384 GCA_002474325.1 Opitutales bacterium UBA7389 | reverse complement strand
GCACTGCGAGAGCTCCCCGAGTTCATCGATCTAATCGAATAAATTAAGTTTTCGACCTGAGGCAGATCGCCACCATTGTCAGCGGCCCGGCGACCCGTATCGGTTCGCAGCGTAGCATAAGCAACCGCTCATCACATCCAGATCATCGAATGACTTCTCCAGCACTCCAGCACACAGATACCGAAACGGTGGAGATTGCTCGCCGGACGCTTCGCTGGGACATAATGCGGAGTAGCCTAGCCGGATTTATCGATGCCGGCTGGCGGACCTTCGCCTTGCTGGTTGTAACCCGCTACTTCGATGCCTCCTCGTTTGCCAAAGCCCTCGTGCCAGCGGCTTTCATGATCGGACTGCTCACTACCCCAATTGCTCTTTTCTACTTTACCCGGCTGAGAATGCGTACGAGCACGATTTGCAGCATCAACTATGTTTGCGCTGGTTGCCTGTTCCTTGTCGCTTCGGCCGGGTCTGACAAGCTATGGATATTCCTCGGAGCCGGCACGATTGCCGCCGCTGTTCTAGCCCAGCAAATGCCGCTTCTTGTTCACATTTATTCCACAAATTATGCGGCCTCAATTCGCGGCAAACGCGTCGCTTACGCCATGACCCTAAGCGTCGCCCTGGCCCCCTTTTTTGGTTGGTTCGGCGGCCAGCTACTCGAGCGTGACATTTCCGCATTCCCCATACTGTTCCAAATCATGGCGGGGGCCTGCTTCTTTTCCGGAGGCTGCATCTACATGACGCCTTCGCGCATTTTGCAGCGAAGCCCGAAGAGCAATCCGCTAAGCCAACTTTCTCTTGCCTGGAAGGACAAAGTTTTCGGATGCATGCTGGGAATGTGGATGATACTGGGATTTGGAAATCTAACCACCATGCCTCTCCAGATCGAGTACATGACCAGCGATGAATACAGCATACAAGCCACCAATACACAAATCGCAATCGCGGCGATCGTCATCCCTAGCATCACGAGGATCATCGCTACATCTATCTGGGGGCATCTTTTCGACGCTTTCAATTTCTTTCTCATACGTGGATTAGCGAGTTGTATTCAGCTAGCCGCGATCGTCTCCTTCTTCTTCGCCGACTCGATTCTCGGAATCTACTTGGGCGCCTTCGGCTACGGTCTCGCGTTGGCGGGGGGGAACGTCAATTGGAGCCTTTGGGTCACCAAGTTCGCCCCCGTTGGTCAAGAAACGAACTACATGTCGGTCCATACATTCACGGCGGGAATGCGAGGATTGGTGGCCCCTTTCATCGGATTCTATATGATCCAGTTTTTCTCAATACAAGGATGGGCGTTATTCGGATCCCTTCTAGTTGGGCTTTCCCTTTGCTTGTTGTACCCCATCAGCCAGTTCGCTCGGCGATGAGATAGGATTCAGGATGAGCCTCAGAGATGCCTTGATTCGAATCTCCTTCCGCGCAACTTGTTGCTGCCTATGGAAAACGTTCGCGTCAGATTCGAGCCTAGCCCTACCGGCTCTGTGCATATCGGCACGGCTCGAGCCGCTTTATTCAACTGGCTCTACGCCCGCAAAACAGGCGGACGATTCATTCTTCGCATCGCGGATACAGACAGGGAGCGCAATACGCAATCTGCTCTTGATGAGATTCTTAGAGTCCTAAGCTGGCTTGGCTTGGACTGGGACGAAGGCCCCGAAGCGGGTGGTGAATTCGGTCCCTATTTCCAAAGCCAACGCGGCGATATCTACCGCGAGTATTTGCAAAAACTGGAAGATGCGGGACGTGCATACAAAAAAGATGGTGCCATATTCTTCAAGCTCGAGGGTGAACGCTATACCGAGTACGACGAGTACCACAAAGCTGAAATCGAAAAAGTCAGGACAGAGCCAGTTGTCATCGAAGACTTGATTCGCGGTAAGGTTACCCGCCGCGAGGAGCGCGATTTCGTGCTCGTTCGCTCGAACGGTGATCCGGGATTTCACTTCGTAAACGTAGTCGATGACATTTCCATGGGCATCACTCATGTGTTGCGCGGCGAAGATCACCTTTCCAACACATCCAAACACCTCGAACTCTACAAGGCGTTCGGGACTCCTCCCCCGATCTTCGCCCATATGCCGATGATCCTAAAGGATCCGAAGATCGGCAAAGGCAAGATGTCTAAGCGGGACAAGGGTGCCCTCATAGAAGAGTACCAGCAAAGGCATTTCCTATCCCAGGCGGTGGTCAACTTTATCGCTCTTCTCGGGTGGTCGCCCAAAGACGGCAAAGAGGTTCTAACCATCGAAGAACTGCTCGAAAGATTCGAAATAAAGGATATTCAGAAAGCCGGCGCTCGATTTGACGATAAGAAAATGTCGCATCTGAACTTCGAATACATGAAAGTTCTGCCTATCTGCGAATACGAAAAGTACGCCCGACAAGCTTTGACGTCATCGAATCTGATCGATGAGAACGTCGATGGCGAGCACCTGCGAGGAGTCCTTGAATTGTGCCGGGAGAAAATCGACAGTTTTGAAAACTTACCCGCGTTTTCCGCCTATTTCTTCTCCGAAGATTACACGATAAATGAAAAAGCCTTTAAGAAAGTCTGGAGACGAGAAGGAGCGAGAGAGCGACTTTCGGAGATCACCCCTCGGTTGAGCGACCTGGATGAATGGACCGAGTCAGCAATCGAGTACGCTTTCCAGCAACTCGCAAATGAAACTGGCGAGAAGCCATTTGCCTGGTATCCCGTAGTCAGATTCGCTGTCAGCGGCACTAACTCTGGTCCCGATTTCCTTCCCATGCTCAAAATTATGGGCAAGGAACTTGTCATTCGCCGAATCAACGATCGACTAGCCTCAATCAATTAAGGCAGCCTGGAAACGCATACCTCTTCATGACTAACGACGAAACCCCTTCCAATTTTATTCGCGACATTATCGACGAATTCCGATCCACCGGATCCGAGCAGAAAGTCGTAACGCGATTCCCTCCCGAACCCAACGGCTACCTCCACATCGGCCATGCTTTTGCGATACAGGTCTCCTACTCTATTGCCCGGGATTACAAAGGCGTATTCAATCTTAGGTTCGATGACACGAACCCGACAAAGGAGGAGACTGCGTACGTTGAAGCGATTAAGGAGGATGTCCGTTGGCTAGGGGCCGATTTTGAAGACCGCATTTACTTTACCTCGGACTACTTCGGGCAGCTTTACGATTGGGCCATTCATTTAGTTGAGAACGGACTGGCCTACGTTGACGATCTTTCACCGGAAGAGATAAGAGAATACCGCGGCACCTTGACCGAGCCGGGAAAGAATTCCCCCTTTCGAGATCGTCTAATTGAGGAAAACCTGTCTCTTTTGGAGCAAATGAAGGACGGGGCCTTTAAGGACGGGGAACGAGTTCTTAGAGCTAAAATAGATATGTC
>DKNL01000256.1 GCA_002474325.1 Opitutales bacterium UBA7389 | reverse complement strand
TTCAACTGATGGATATTCTTGGATACAGGCCTTACCGAAAACGGGAAGAACGCATCAGATACGATTGCACTGTTTGGAGACGGGATATCCGATTGTAGGGGATCGGTTTTATTCAAGCGATTCCCATAACCCGTTATTGCTTCATGCCCAAAGCTTAGATTTTGAACTTCCTTCAGGGGCTCGCAGACTTTCATTGACGGCGGATCCTCCATGTAGCTGGAACCCGTGGCTCGAATTATTTGAGACTCGAAAGAATTCTTGAGCTCTGAAAAGGGCCTGGTAGAAGCATAACGATGCTAAAAGTGTATTCATATAAAGGATGCGATGGTTGTGGAAAGGCCCTGAAGTGGCTCGACTCAAACGGACTCGAATACGAGAATTTTCCTATCCGGGATATCCCTCCGAGCGAACAAGAGCTGGATAAAATGCTGGCTGCTTACGATGGCAATCTGCGACGCCTTTTTAATGTGTCGAGTAGAGACTACCGAGAACTTGGGCTAAAGAAAGCGCTTCTATCAATGTCAAAGAAAGACGCTTTTGCTGTTCTCCGAAGCAATGGAAACTTGGTCAAACGGCCCTTTTTGATTGGAGATAATGCCGCCATTGTCGGATTTAAAGAAGCCGAATGGGCGGAAGCTATGGGAGCTTAGTAGCGTTATTTCTGTTTTTGGCCGCGATCGCTGTGCCCGAGGTCTCGCTTGGGATCTATCTGGTCGCGAATGAGTTGTTTTATTTCTTTCGCTTCTGGGAATCGTCCGGATTCCTTTCTGGAAAAAATCAGATTGTCGTTTAGACGTATCTCTAGGATGCCTCCGATTCCGGGCTGCAAGGCCACTTCTCCGATGTCTTCGGAAAATGTAGTCAGAATTTCTTGAGCTAGCCAAGCGGCTCTCATCATCCATCGACATTGCCGACAATATAGAATGGAAATTCTGGGCGATTTCAGATCGGTCATGGGCGATGATATTTATACGGCCCAAGTCTAAGTTCAAAACGAAAGTGCTGTTCACTTCGATTTACAGTATTTCTGCCGACCATGGTGGTTTTCACAAGTTAGGAGAGCCTTGTAAATCAGTGGAAGCGGAAAGTGATCTGAGGCTGGGCAATAGAGCATGGCTAGCGGCAGCTTGGAGGAACGTTCCTAAGAACTTACCGTTCGATGGAGGCATCGTGATGAGTTCATGATAGCTTTGCTTCTTTTCGGCCTGTCTGTTTTCAATTGGTTCTAAGCGGAAAGTATGCTTTCTGCCTGATTTATGCATAGTTTCGCTATAGGCCAGCGCTACTTTAGCGAGCCAGAACCTGAATTGGGATTAGGGTCCGTGGTCGAGGTGGGATCGTTTCATGTCGAGATCGACTTTGCGGGATCTGGAGAAACACGACGTTATGCTTCGGATACGGGGGTACTAAGGCGAATTTCTGTGAGTAGGGGTGAAAGCGTGGAGACGACTGATGGCCGTTCGTTTCGCGTTCATGAAATCGTCGTAAAGGAGCTGCTGTATGAGTATAGCGGTGACGGAGAATACGCCCGGGAAGATGAGCTTGCTTGGGTGGAATCGTTTGGATCGCCTCAAGATCGCCTCCTTGCTGGAGATGCCGGGCCAAGCTCGGAGTTCGCCCTCAGGCATAGAACGCTTGCGATGAAAAATGAGCTCAGGCGCTCCCCACTTAGAGGTTTTATGGGGGGGCGGGTAGATCTTCTGCCTCACCAAATGTATATCCTGCGTGAAGTTTCCGTGCGGCAGATTCCTCGAGTATTGCTGTCAGATGAGGTGGGTTTGGGCAAGACGATCGAAGCTTGTTTAATTATCCAGCGGATGCGAGCGATTGGCCGAGCAGAGCGAGTATTGATTCTCGTGCCCGAATCGCTGGTTCACCAATGGTTTGTTGAACTTCTGCGTCGCTTCAACTTGTGGTTCAATATTTACGACGAGGAACGTTGCAGGGCGGTTGCGAGTGGAGACGGCGAAGAGAATCCGTTTCTTGATGAGCAACTTATACTCTGCTCGATCGACTACCTGGCGAATAACGAAATCCGCAGTTCGCAAGCATGTGCGGCGGGTTGGGACAATGTCGTGGTCGATGAAGCGCACCATTTAGAATGGACACCGGAATATTCAAATAAGCAATACGACTTGGTTTCAAACCTGAGCCGCGTCAGCCCAGGGTTACTACTATTGACAGCGACGCCAACGCAGCTCGGTGTGGCGGGGCATTTCGCTAGATTGCGGTTACTCGATCCGGACCGTTATAGTGATCTGGAGGCTTTCAACCAGGAAGCCGAGGATTTCGAATCTATAGCCACTATAGCGGATCGTATCGTTGAAGCAGAGGAGCTCTCAAGCGATGATCGAAGACAATTAAAACGTATATTCGTTAAGGACCTAGAAGGCTTGGAAACCAAGCTCTCTAATTTCGAATCTGGTTTGAAGGGAGCCAAAGAATCCCTTTTACGTGCTTTGCTTGATGAGCACGGAACTGGGCGAGTTGTATTTAGAAATACCCGGCTCAATATGAAAGGTTTTCCTAAGAGAAAGTATTGCCCAGCTCCGTTGGATGGCGGCGAGAATAGCACGGGACAGATCAATCGTATATTGAAAGAGTTTCAGGTAGAGAATGGCATCGAGGAGAATAGCATACGCTATGGTTTCTC
>DKNL01000298.1 GCA_002474325.1 Opitutales bacterium UBA7389 | reverse complement strand
TAGCTATCACGAACACGATCTAGTATGTCTATAATACTCCTTTCAGCCAAAGCGTATCCAACTCGCAATCCTGCCAGTGCATAGGATTTCGATAGCGTTCTCGTTATTACGATATTCGGAAATTCCGATAAGAGCTCCACAGAATTCTCTTTCGCGAAATCGGCATAAGCTTCGTCAATCACGACAATCCCACCAAATGAAGTAGCTAGACGGCGAATGGTTTCATTCCCAAAACCCACTCCCGTAGGAGCATTTGGAGAAGTGAAGAAAAGAATTCGGGCATCAAGTTTAGAAATCGATTCCAAGGGGACCTCCATGGAATGATCGAATTGCAGCTCAATAACGCTCGAGTTCTGTATCCCACATAGAACTGGATACAATGAATAGCTAGGATTAATCAGCGTCGTTGCTCGATCGCTTCGGGAGAACGCTCTGATGAGAATATTGAGCACATCGTCAGACCCGTTTCCCACGATTACGTTTTCCGCATCCAGTCCATGCAATTCCCCAATAGCGGCCCTCAAAGCCCCGCTTTTAGGGTCCGGATAAAGCCTCAAAGAATCTTCTGCGGCCTCCTGGATCGCTTGAAAAACCAGTGGACTCGGAGGATATGGACTTTCGTTAGTATTCAGCTTTATCCAATCGCTGCCAACTGATTGAAACCCTGGCTTATATGCTGATAGCGACTGGATGTTCTCCAACGCCAATCCCGCAACTGTTTCCTTTGATTTCATTCGTCTTCCAATCGGACGGAAACGGATCGCCCATGACCGTCCAATTGCTCCATTTTAGAGAAAGCTAAAGCCGCCGGGGCTGCTTTTCGCAGAGATGCCTTCGAGTACCTAATAACACTCGATCGACGGAAGAAATCCCTGACCTGCAGACCACTAAAATAACGACCCGCTCTTCCGGTTGGCAATTCATGGCTCGGGCCAGCAACAAAATCGCCCAAGGCCGTGGCTGACCACTCTCCCTGCATTATCGCGCCTGCAGACTTGATAGACTTGGTCATACGATTCAATTCTGAGCTAGCTATCTCTAGCTCTAAATGCTCCGGAGCCACGTAGTTAGCCACCTCAGCCGCTTCCTCGTAGCTAGCCACGATCACCGAGATGAACCCCTGCTTCAAGGTCTCCCGGATTACAGCTTTTCTACAGAGTGACTTTATTTGTTCGCGCATCTCCTTTCTTATCCCTTTGGCGATTTCCTTTCTCAAACTGACCAAATAAATCTTCTCTCTTCCGGAACCATGTTCTGCCTGGGCGAGAAGGTCCGCGGCCACAAACTTTGGATTCGCGGTGTGGTCCGCAACGACCAGCACCTCACTAGGGCCAGGCAGCAAATCTACTCCAACCGCTCCGAAAACCTGTCTTTTCGCCTCGACCGTAAACGCATTTCCAGGTCCAAAAATTTTCGATACAGCTGGAATCGATTCTGTACCGTAAGCCATTGCTCCAATCGCAGCCACTCCACCAACCCGATAGGCTTCCGTGATCCCGCACAAGCTCATCGCAGCCATTACCGCATCGGCGACCTCACCATTCTCGTCGCAAGGCGTGAATGCCACGATTTCGGGAACTTTAGCGAGCTTGGCTAAGGCTCCGGTCATCACAACTGTGGAAGCTAAATTCGTAGGGATATAGAGGCCAACTCGATCGATCGGGTAAAACTGTTCGCCAATCATTGCTCCATGAGCGTTTCTAGACTTCCAAGGCTTAGGTAAAGCATTCTGATGAAACTCGGTTACCGAAGCTACAGATTCTCTGATAGCCTTGAGTTCACCTCTCGGCAGCCGCTTTTTTGCGGTTTCAATCGCCTCACCCGTGATAGAAAACTGAGAAGGTTTCAGACGGATGCCATCGATACGACGCAAGGTAGCCGCAATACCACGATCGCCTTTCGAACGTACATTAGCCAAGATCTTCGATACCGACTCAACTATGGCCGAAGATGCGTTTGCTGCCTCGCAAAATCGCTCCAAGGTTTCTCGGAACCGGCGGGAACTGTATGTTACTTCTAACATTCCGCCACTTTTGGCCAAGCCAAGCGACTTGGCAAAGTTAATAATTTTTCGCGCTAAACGGGAGTTCGCTGCCCTAAGGAAGGGGCATCACAAAGTCGGAATCCGGCAGTTTCTCATTCAGCGTAATCGATGAGTAAGCAAATTCCATAGACCGGTCACCAATAGCGGTGGAGAAGGTACTCACCAATTTCTTAGGGAATCGGAGGCCATTAACGATGAGTTCCCCCTCTTCCAGATACTCGACCCCTTTGCTATCCATTGTCTTGTGGACCTGTCCAGTCTCTGCGTCTATAAAGCGCTGATAAGCGATCCCGTCACCGTGATAATAAGTCAGCACATTACACTCCCGGCCATTAACGGTCTCTTTGCCTTCGTAGAATATCTCCCCATTCCGGGCATCCGGCTTGCGGAAAAAGTTGAACGCTTCGCGAACACTAGCCTGCATGATCAGAATTCTGATCGGATCGAATATTTCCATACTAAACGGCACGGAATCGACTACCCGCTCGAAAGTCGTCCAGCCCTCCGAACCATCCAGTACGGAAACCTCTCGCCTCTCACCTATAACGGCGACCATGCGATGCCGCATCGGCTTTTGATAAACCATCTCAATCGTGCCAAGCTCCCCTGAACTATACAGCAGTGATCCTTTGTAGTGAACACTGTCAATAGCATCCAACTTGTCATCAGGGCCTATATAGGATCTAGCTAGCTCGATGGTCGACTGGATGATCTCCTCATCAGATTCTGCTGACCGAGCCATCGCGGCGAACATATTCGTAATGGTAATAAAAATAAGGATACGAATCTGGATATTCATTGATATTGGTGTTTTAGAATTGAGGTCTATTCCCATTCGATTGTACCTGGCGGTTTGGAACTAATATCGTAAACAACACGGTTAATCCCGCTGACTTCATTAATAATTCTATTTGAGACTCGCTGTAATATGTCGTAAGGAACTCGAACCCAATCTGCTGTCATCGCGTCCTTGCTTTCCACAATGCGGACGGCGACCACATTTTCGTACGTACGTTCATCCCCCATGACACCTACCGTTCGGATAGGTAGAAACACGCAGAACGACTGCCAGACCTTATAGTAGAGATCGGACTGCATCATCTCGTCGTGCAAAATGGCGTCCGCTTTCCTCAAGATATCCAGTTTTGATTTGGTAACACTTCCCATGACCCGAACGCCTAAGCCAGGTCCGGGAAATGGCTGCCTCCATACGACTTCTTTCGGCAAGCCAAGTTCCGCTCCAAGAGCTCTAACCTCGTCTTTGAATAACTGTCTCAAGGGTTCCAGAAGCTTAAACTTCATCTTCTTCGGCAGACCACCCACATTGTGATGGCTCTTTATAGTAGCAGCCGGATTGCCATCTATGGAGACGCTTTCGATCACGTCCGGGTAAAGGGTGCCTTGGGCAAGGAACTTCGCATACCCAATCTTCTTAAGAGACTCTTGGAAAACCTCTACGAATGTGTTGCCGATAATCTTGCGTTTACGTTCTGGGTCGGAAACGCCTTTCAGTCGCTTTAAGAATTTTCCTCCCGCTCGAGCAACGCGCACGTCCATTTTAAAATGGCGCCTATAAAGATCCCCGACCAGCTCTCGCTCATTCAAGCGTAGCAATCCATTGTCGACAAATACGCAGGTCAACTGGCGGCCGATCGCTTTGTGGATCAGTGCTGCCGCCACTGAGGAGTCAACACCTCCACTTAAGCCTAACAAGACTCGGTCAGACCCAACCGTCTCTTTGATTGAGGCAATCGATTCTTCCGCTAGAGAAGCCATGGACCAATCGCCTTTGCAGCCGCAAATCTTTCCCAAATAGTTTTCCAGGATATTCAAACCACCCTCAGTGTGATCCACTTCGGGGTGGAACTGTATGCCGAAAATGCGTCGCCGCTCGTCGGCTATACCGGCAAATCCCGAATTTTCCGTGGACGCGACAGCGCTGAAGCCCTTGGGGAGCTTTGACAAGCGGTCTCCATGAGAATTCCAGACTCTCAATTTATTTGGTAGCCCCTTGAAAAGATTACCTTTTCTCCTGATTTTAAGGACCCCATGCCCATACTCCCTATGGGTGCTCTTCTCTACTTTACCGCCTAAAAGATGGGCAATTAACTGAACGCCGTAGCAAATTCCAAGAACGGGGATTCCTAAGTCGAATATCCGTTTGTCTGGCCTTGGAGATCCCTTCGACAAGACGCTCTCGGGACCTCCAGAAAATATGATCCCAACCACATTGTCTTTCTTCAGCTCTTTAGCGCTCGTCTTGAACGGATAGATTTTCGAGTAGACCGAGCACTCGCGAATACGGCGGGCGATCACCTGCGTGTACTGGGAACCAAAATCCAGCACCGCTATTGTTTGATGTTTCATATATCTAAACCCCCATTAAACCATTTCAAAGCAATACCTGTCACTCACTTATAGGGCGAAATCGCTAAACGTATCGTTTGGTTTCCAGTCTGGTCGGACATCTGGAGGAAGTTAAAATGATAGTTCGAAATTCCTGTAATCGCATTCTGGGCACTTCTCGCCATTCGAAACTTCTCCTTTTTTTACGGAGTACAAATGCCCACAGCGTACACAGTGGAAAATCTTCTGTCTTCTATTCGCCTCGAAGGAACGCTTGTCGCTTCTATCATAGAAATACCAAAGCACGCTCACACCAGCAAGGGCGGAGCCCGTATAGAGAATCAAGAACCAAGTAAACGCTTGCATCGGTATCCGGAAATGAAAAATGCGCTCCTAGTGATGGAACGCATCGGCCTTGAGATTCAAGTTTCGACCAAATAAAACCCTAGCCCTTCTCATCCGAATCCTCGGCATCCGCTTGGCTGTCTTGCTCCTCAGCGACGGGAGTCTCCTCTTCAACCGGCGTCTTTTCCGTTTCCTCGGTTTCCTCTACCGATTCTTCGGATGCTTCAACTTCCTCATTAGCTTCGGCCTTCTCATCGGCTTCGGCTTCCGCAGCGTCTTCAGCTTCTACGGGAACGACTTCCTCCTTGGCCTCCGATTTCACCTTGGATTTCGGATTACGCTTTTTTTCGTAACCCTCGTCGTCAGCATCAATCAATTCGATCAAGGCCATTTCCGCTGCATCACCTCTACGCGTACCGAGTTTGTAGATACGGGTATAGCCACCTTCGCGGTCACAAAACTGCTCAACCTTATCGTCAAACAAGCCATGCACCGCATCCGTGTCGCGCACGCGGGAAATAGCAATACGACGGCTGTGAAGGCTTCCGTTCTTGGCCAAGGTAATGACCTTTTCCACGAAAGGACGAAGCGCTTTGGCCTTCTTCAATGTCGTCTTGATACGCCCATGCGTAAGAAGAGCTGTAGATAGATTGGCTAAAAGCGCCTCACGGTGCTCTTTCTTTACTCCCAACTGGTTGCTATGCTTGCGATGACGCATGGCTCAAAACTCCTAATGCAAATGTTATAGCTCTTTCTTGAGGTCTAGGAGACGCTCATCGAACTTCATTCCCAGGGAGAGACCCAAAGATTCAAGCTTGTCCTTGATCTCGTTTAGCGACTTCTTACCGAAATTGCGGTACTTGAGCATCTCCTGCTCGCTCTTCATCGCCAACTCGCCAACCGTGGTTATATTTGCATTGTTCAAGCAATTGGCCGCCCGGACTGACAGCTCGATTTCATTGACGCTCATGTTTAGCAGCTTGCGAAGCTTATTCTGCTCTTCGCTCACTTCCGCTCCCTCGTCTTCGAACTCGTAGTTCTCGTCGGAAACGTTATCGAATACATCGAGGTGGTGCTTGAGAATCGCGCTCGATTGCTTGAGAGCGTCGTCTGGCGTGATTCGACCATCCGTCCAGATTTCCAAAAGCAGCTTATCGTAATCGGTAATCTGCCCCACACGGGTCGCTTCAACCGAATACTTGACGAGACTTACAGGACTAAAGAGCGAGTCGATTGGAATTACTCCAATTGGCTGATCTTCGTCCTTATTGTCTTCGCCTGGGCAGTAACCTCGACCAACCTTGATTTCGAGCTCGGCAGTAAACTGCATTTCCCTATCCAAAGTGCAAATCACTTGATCAGGATTCACGATTTCCACGTTTTGATCCGTCTCAATATCTGCTGCCGTAATTGGACCTGAGCGATTGACGTTAATCATGAGCTTAGTCCCCTCCCGATTATGGCAAATCAAGAGGACCTTCTTTAGATTCAGCACGATGTCGGTAACGTCTTCGACGATTCCTTCAACGCTTTGAAACTCGTGGCTAACGCCATCGATTTTAACTGACGAAATACCCGCTCCTTCGATCGAGCTTAGCAAAACCCGACGGAGCGAATTACCAATTGTGTGGCCGTAGCCAGCTTCGAATGGCTCAGCGATAAATTTAGAGTAGGTTGTCGAGGAACCTTCCTCGACTTTTACGAGTCGATTTGGAAGTTCGAACTTTCCGATACGTTTAGGCATAGAGCGATTTGGTCAGGGTTCGGCAGAGCGAAATTGAAGGTCTATAAATGCAGGTTTAATATTACCGACTAGAAGCGGCTGTAGAATTCGACGATTAGCTGTTCATTGATCGCAGGATCCATTTCCTCGCGATCTGGCAGGCGATTGACCGTGCCTCTGAAGGCCTCGTCATTGCGTGTCATCCAATCCGGAACATTCCGCAATCGTGTCGCATCCATGTTACTGGTGGCCAACTGACGAGAAGACGTGTTATTTCGCACTTCTACTTCGTCGCCGGGGCTAACTTGAAAACTCGGTATGTCCACTTTCTGGCCATTAACTCTTACATGGCCATGATTTACAAATTGGCGGGCCGCCTGCCTCGTTTTCGTAAACCCAAGTAAATAAATAATACTATCCAAGCGCGTTTCTAAGAGCTGAAGAAAAATAGTGCCTGTTACGCCTCTTTGATTCTTAGCTCGATCAAAAGTACGGCGGAATTGCTTCTCCATCAATCCGTACATGAAACGCAACTTTTGCTTTTCGCCCAAGCCGATCGAGTACTCTGATTGCTTGCGACGAAGTCGAGGTCCGTGCTGTCCTGGCGGATAACCTCGTTTTTCCAACGATTTGTGATTTCCGAAAATCGGCTGACCAAATCTTCTGCTAATTTTTACGGTTGGTCCTGTATAGCGAGCCATCTTTTTAAAAAGTAATGATATTTGTTTCCGTTCAATTGGCAGATGGTCCTAAACCCTGCGCCTTTTTGGTGGCCGACATCCATTGTGGGGAATCGGCGTGGTGTCCACGATGGAAAGAATCTCCAATCCAAGCGATTGAAACGCTCTGATAGCTGAATCTCGGCCCATCCCCGGTCCGTTCACATGGATAATCACTTCTTTCAAACCATGGGCCATCGCCGCTTTCGCCGCATTCTGAGTGACGATTTGGGAAGCGTAGGCAGTAGATTTGCGGGAACCACGAAAATTCATCTTTCCCGCACTCGACCAAGAAATTGTGTTTCCCTTGGTATCGGTAATCGTGACTATCGTATTATTGAATGTAGCGCTGACCTTGGCAATGCCGGTGGATATATTCTTGCTCCCTTTCGCTTTGCGGATCTTCAATTCGCCGATCTCTTCTTTTAGCAGATCCTTGGCAGTCGGCTGCTTCTTGACACCGCCTGGAGCCAACTCTTCCTCTTCTTCAGAATCGCCTTCAGTCACTTCCGCCTCATTTCTTTCGGAAATCTCTTCTTCAGTAGCCAATGGAGCTTCAGGCTCCGACGCTTCTGCGGGCTTGTCTTCTACCTCTTCTTCTGGTTCGACCTTTTCTTCAGCCATAACGAAATTCTCTTAATCTATTACTACTTTCTCAATCCACCTACACTCGCGGATTTCCCCTTGCGCGTCCGAGCATTGGTTTTTGTCCGCTGTCCTCTGACCGGAAGACCGCGACGGTGACGCAATCCACGGTAGCAATTGATTGCCTGGAGACGCTTCATATTCGCCGCCAAATCCCGCCGCAAGTCGCCTTCAACAAGGTAATTGAGCTCATTGATCTTGGCCATAATGGCGTTGATCTGCTCTTCGTTGAGATCCTTCGCTCGCATATCCGAATCAATTCCGGTTTCTTGCAAAACCAGATCAGCCCGCTTGGGCCCGATACCGTATATGTACCGCAATGAGTAAGCGAGTTTCTTGTTGTTCGGAATATCTACGCCTAAAATACGTGGCATGTTAGTTTCTCAAGTTGTTAATTATTAGAAAGTTTATTGGTCTTCAAAAGGCTCGCTGCCAACGAGGAAGACATCATCCGAGCACGAACGAAATTCCCCAGTCGAGCAAGGGAAGAAAAAAGAGTGAGGTGATGAACTTTCGTAAGCATAAAGTAAAGAATTAATTTTGAGATAATTGTAGTACCCAGGCGATGATTCCGATGGAGAATATCACGAGCAACCAGATGTAGAGCTGGCCCACATTGCTCATATCTGTGGCTCCTGCCAAACCAGTGTCGAGGCTCTTCGTATTCCCACGGCTCTTGATTCTCCCCTTCTTGAGAAATCCGTCGTAATGACGCTGAAGCAAGTGGGTCTCTATCTGACGCATGGTATCCAGCATCACACCAACTGTAATAAGCATCCCTGTGCCCCCAAAAAAGATAGCGACCCGCATCGGAATATTAGCCTGGAAGAGCAGGATATCAGGGAATACCGCAATGACCGTGAGGAAGATCGATCCGGCCAAGGTCAATCGCGTCATAATAAAGTCCAAGAACTTGGCGGTTGGAGATCCAGGACGAACCCCAGGCACATAACCTCCGTGCTTCTTCAAATCATCGGCGATCTGAATGGGTCGAAACATGACAGATACCCAGAAGTAGGAGAAGAAAAGGATCATCAATCCGAAGACTACGTAGTACGTTAGCGTACCGTGGACGAAGTAACTGGATACATCGATCAACCACTGCTGGTCGAGCCAAGCACCTAGCTGGGATATAAGTTGCTGCGGAAAAGCGAGAATAGCCGAAGCGAAAATCACCGGCATAACTCCTGAATAGTTTACTTTCAGGGGCATGAAAGAACTTTGGCCACCGTATACTTTTCGACCGACAACTCGCTTGGCATATTGGACAGGAATCTTCCGCACCGCCTGAATAACCGCTACCAGTCCCGCCGTAACGCCAACTCCCAGGGCGATCATGCCAACCGCATGTACGAACTTCAAATTCTCACCGGCGCCAACTGGACCGAAAAACAATCCATATGTCGCCTGCACAGCTCCAGGCAAATCAGCGAGAATGCCGACGGTAATCAAAAGAGAAATTCCGTTTCCGATTCCGGACTTGGTGATTTGCTCTCCAAGCCACATGAGCAAAACCGTTCCTGCCGTCAAAAAGACAGTAGACGTGATTAGAAACCACATTTTACCGACAATTACAATTTCACCGTATTCGGCTAGCGAATAACCGGGAAACAGCCTACCTGGATTTTCCAAAGCCAAAATCAAGAGCACCGCTTGCACCGCAGAAATCACCACTGTCGCATATCGCGTGTACTGAGTAAGCTTTTGTCTGCCCGCTTCGCCTTCTCGCTGCAACCTGGCGAGTGCTGGAAAAACAGCTCCCATCAATTGGAAAATAATCGATGCGGAGATGTAGGGCATGATTCCCAGAGCAAAAACCGCCCCTTTGAGCAGAGCCCCACCCGTGAACATGTTGTATAGCCCGAGGAGACTTCCCCCACCCTGGGCAGTTTGATCCGCAAAAAACCCCTGCAAAGGCTGCGTGTCGAGCCCCGGCAATGGAATGTTCGCCCCGATTCTCGCAATGAATAGCAATGAGAGCGTCAGGAAAATTCGCTGACGCAATTCGGGGATCTTGAGACAGTTGGTAAATGCGGAGAACATGCCGGAGTGTTTTCGCTATCGTAAAAGGTTTACTCGCTCGATTCTTCTACCGGAGTGCCGCCGTCAATCGCCTTGCCTCCGGCTTTTTCGATCTTCTCTTTGGCCGACGCACTAAACTTGTCAGCCGAAATTTCCAAGGCGGCGCTCAATTCGCCCTCCCCTAGAATCTTGAGCGGGTTTGAGTTCGCTCTTACCAATCCAGCTGCAACCATAACTTCGCGGTTCACTTCCTTAACTGAACTATCGAGTTTGCTAAGCTCTCCCACGTTCACGGTTTCGTAAAACGTCTTGAAGTTCTTGTTGTTGAAGCCGCGTCTCGGCAACTTTCGGAATATGGGCATTTGTCCACCTTCGAAACCGATCCGAATGCCACCGCCCGAGCGGGCAGTTTGACCTTTGCCACCACGTCCCGAAGTTTTGCCGTGACCTCCACCTTCGCCGCAACCAACTCGTTTGCGGCGATGGACGGCGCCCTTTACGTTAGATAAATTGTGTAGTCTCATATTATTGAGTTTTCGAATGGATCAGGCGACTACGAACGCAGGCGCTTGTAATCCTCATAGTTTTTCAATTGCCGCAGACCATCTAGGGTCGCGTACACGACAGCGTTCGCATTGTTCGAGCCTAGCGACTTTGTTAAAACATTTTGGACACCAGCCGCTTCTAAGACAGCCCGAACGCCTCCACCTGCAATAATGCCAGTACCAGTCGTGGCCGGGCGCAAGAGAACCTTGCCACCATCAGCCTCACCAATCACCTCATGAGGAATGGTGTCTCCTTTGAGCTTTATTGGCTCTTGCTGTTTCCGGGCTTTTTCACTGCCCTTTCGGATCGATTCCGGCACCTCGTTTGCCTTTCCGTATCCAACTCCTACATTGCCCCCACGGTCTCCCGCTACAACTAAAGCAGAAAAGCTGAAACGGCGCCCGCCTTTAACGACCTTGGCGCAACGGTTAATAAATACGACTTTTTCGTAAATTCCGTCATCTGCAGCTTCCTCTTCGCGGCGATTTCGACCTCTACCGCCGGGTCCGTGTCTTTTACCTTGTTCCGCTGATGAAGTTTCTTTTGTTTGTGTGCTCATATGGCGATTAGAATTCTAAGCCAGCCTCTCGGGCGGCATCTGCAAATGTTTTTACACAACCGTGGTACTTACGGCCATTACGGTCGAAAACCACTTTTTTAATACCAGCATTCTTGGCTTTTTCGCCAAAGGACTTTCCCAGAGCGGAAGCACCATCCACGTTGGCTTTAAGATTTTGCTCCCTCAATTCCTTACCCATAGTCGAAACGAACACGAGCGTCTTGCCCTCACCGTCGTCTATGGCTTGGGCATAGATGTGCTTATTGCTGAAATGCACGCTCAGTCTAGGACGCTCGGCTGTACCCGTAACTTTCTTTCGGATACGCCAACGTCTCTTTTGCCTGAGATCGTTCTTCTTCTGGATTTTCATTTCTAAATTTATCTCGTCTTAACGTTTATATTACCGTCGGAGCTAGAATTAGGCTACAGTTTTGCCTTCCTTACGAATTTCGTGCTGTCCGACTATGTGAACGCCTTTGCCCTTGTAAGGCTCAATTGGATGATAGTGGCGTATTGACGCTGTTGCTTGTCCCACGAGCTGCTTATCAATGCCCTCTATCTTCAGCTTCGTGCCACCGTCTCCAACAGTGATCGTTATTCCATCGGGAATGTCGTAATTGATATCGTGCGAAAAACCCAATTTCAAATTAAGAACTTTCCCCTTCAAGGTAGCATTATAGCCAACTCCACTGATTTCGATATCCTTTGAGAATCCTTCTAAAACTCCCTGCACCATGCCATTGATAATGGAACGGACAGTTCCATACATAGCATTGGCGAAACGACTTTTGTTCGCTGGCGAAACTTTCACTTCGCCGTCGTCCAACTCGATAGCAACATCATTGGTGAACGTCTTCTCGAGTTCCCCTTTCGGGCCTTTAACTTTCACGATGGGCCCATCGATATCAACAGTGACTTTCTCGGGTACCGCGATTGGCACTTTTCCTACTCTACTCATTCGTCCAATCCCTTTTTACCAAACATTACAGACCATTTCTCCGCCCAACTTTTGACGGCGAGCATCACGGTCTTTCATCAAGCCTTTGGGCGTTGTCAAAATACAGACACCCAATCCATTCAGGACCCTCGGTATATCCATGCTTTTCGAATAAAGCCGTAATCCAGGTCGGCTAACTCGCTCCAACCCACTCAATGAGGGCTCACCATCGACATACTTCAGGGTTACGACAAGCGTCTTGTGACCGTTCGCATCCTTACCGGCGGAAACATCCTGGATGAATCCCTCCTCTTTCAGAATGCGGGCAATCTCTGCCTTCATTTTCGAGTGCGGAGAAATGCATTGATCTTTGCCCGCACTACTCGCATTGCGAACACGCGTTAGAAAATCGCTTATTGGATCTGTGTGCATATGTTTTTCTATTTTGCTAGCTGAACGATATCCAAACTTTCAGCCCGTGATGATTGATTCTATATATTTAGTGTTATTTGCTACCATGAAGACTTGGTTACTCCCGGTATCTTACCTGCCAAAGCCAATTCTCTAAATGTCAATCTAGAGAGACCATAGCGCCGATTGTAGGCCCGAGGGCGTCCCGTAACGTTACAACGGTTGCGAATGCGGATCTTGGATGAGTTTCTCGGTAACTTGCAAAGCTTACGCTGGGCTTCGTAAAATTCTTCGTCCGTCGTTTCCGGATTCGCTAGAATCGCTTTCAACTCAGCACGTTTTTTCCCGTAACGCTCAACTAGACGACGACGTTTCTCGTTTCTGGCAATGGATGATTTCTTGGCCATATTCTATAAAGTGTTACGCTGCGGATTCCTCCTCAGCAGATTCGCTTTGGCCCTCTCGTTTACGGAAAGGCATACCCATCAGATCTAGCAGTTCGTAGCCTTCCGCATCGCTATGGGCCGACGTTACGATCGTCAACTCAAGGCCCGCTTGGCGCTTGAGCGATTCAACTGAAATTTCAGGGAAAATCGTGATATCGGTAATTCCCAGCGAATAGTTGCCTTGGCCATCAAGCTTCTGGGGAATCCCTCTAAAGTCGCGAATGGATGGAAGCGCCACCGCAATCAGGCGAAAAAGGAAGTCCCACATGCGCTCACCTCGCAACGTAACTTTGCAGCCAATGGGCATTCCTTCTCTGAGCTTAAAATTTGCTATGCTCTTTTTAGCCAGCGTTTTAATCGGCTGCTGACCCGTAACCAGACCCAGGTTCTTGAACGATTCTTCTAGGGCCGCCTTGTCGAGGGCAGCACTAATGCCCATGTTTAAGACGACTTTTTCGATCTTGGGAATCTGGTACTGGTTCGTGTAGCCGCGAGACTTTTTCAATGCGTCCACAACCTTGGTTTCGTAATGCTGTTTTACTATATTCTGCGAGCTCATAGCATATTTTCCGGATTTCCGACCCGGAACGGTTTCAGTGCTCATTTGTATTAATTTTTCCTGGACTGACGTTCATCAAACTTGCTCGCCAGCATTAGATTTGAAATGTGTATCGAACCTTCTCGTTCGGCAATTTGCCCCTCTGGATTCTCCTCTGACTTCTTCATGTGACGCTTGATCATCATCAAGCCCTCAACAACCGCCCGGTTTTTAGAAGGCCGCAGTTCGAGAATCTTGCCACGCTTACCTTTTTCTTTACCGGTGAGCACAACGACTTCGTCACCCTGTTTTACATGTGTCTTGGCCATAGCTATAGTACCTCTGGAGCTAATGAGACGATTTTCATGAACTGCTTAGTCCGCAATTCGCGAGCGACAGGTCCAAAGATGCGTGTCCCACTTGGATTTCCGTTATTATCGAGAAGTACGATCGCGTTGCTATCGAAACGCAGGTAGCTGCCATCCCGTCGCCGAATCGGAGCCTTCGTTCGTACAACAACGGCTTTGACCACGGAGCCCTTCTTAACGGACGCATCAACGCTGCTTTCCTTGATATTCACCACGATTACGTCACCGATATCCGCAGTCTTTTTACGCTGACCTAGACGGCGAATCATATGGGCCCTCTTGGCGCCCGTATTGTCCGCAATTTGAAGCTCTGACCTTAGCTGAATCATTTTCCTTCTTCCTTACTCTTCTTCTGTCCCAACCTTGGCGGCCTCGGCTGTCTCCACCTCGGCATTCAGGGTCTCCCCATATACTGGAGCTCTATCGATAACCTCTACTAAACGCCAGCGCTTCATACGACTAATCGGCCGCGTCTCCATGATCGCCACACGATCCCCCAATCGTGCGTTGCTCTCTTCATCGTGAACGTGAACAACTGTTTTACGATTGATCACCTTGCGATACTTGGGGTGAGGGATCTTGTATCCATAAGTTACCTTAATGGACTTCTCTCCCGAAATAGAGGTAACGATCCCAGTAAGTTCTTTTCTGCTATTGCGAATAGTTTCCATAACGAAATTCTAGTTTTAGGCCGACGCCTTTTCGGCCATGACCTTCTCGTTTCTAATTGTTTCCATACGAGCAATATCTCGCCGGCGCTGTGTAAGTTCTGCAGTATTCTCGACCTGCCCAGTTTGCTTGCGTAGCTTCAATTCAAGAAGCTGATCACGCGTATCGCGAATCGTCTTCTCCAATTCGGGAACCGAAAGCTCTTTGATATCCTTAATTTTCATGTATCTGGTCTCTAGCGCCGATTAGTCGATATTTTCGCGAACGATAAATCTGGTTTTGAAAGGCATCTTACGATCCGCTAAGCGCATCGCTTCCTTCGCAACCGACAAGGTTACCCCGGCCAACTCGAAAAGGATATGCCCTGGCTTAATCACGGCGACGTAATGATCGACAGGACCCTTGCCCTTACCCATACGCGTTTCCAATGGCTTTTTCGTGATCGGCTTATGAGGAAAAACGCGTATCCATAATTTTCCTTTCCTTTTCATGTGACGCGTAATTGCTACACGAGCAGCTTCGATCTGGTTACCTTTAAAATATCCACGTTCAAGCGTCTGGATTGCGTAGTCTCCGAAGGCAATCGTGTTGCCGCGACTAGCATTGCCGCGAACACGGCCTTTCATCGACTTGCGGTATTTAGTACGTGATGGAGTTAACGCTGGCATGGCTCAAATAATGAATTTATTGTTCTTCCTTTTTGAAGACCCAGCACTTGACGCCAATGATTCCGTAGACGGTTCTGGCTTCGGATGTACCGTAGTCTATATCTTCTCGCAGCGTATGCAGAGGAACACTACCCTGACGCTGAATTTCTGTTCGAGCGATGTCGGCTCCACCTAAACGCCCGCCCACTTGGACCTTGATTCCATCGGCTCCCAAGCTCATCGCGATTTGAACCGCCTTTTTCATAGCCCGACGAAAGGAAATACGCCGTTCTAATTGAAGAGCAACGTTGTCGGCAACTAGCTCCGCTTCCAGCTCAGGCTTCTTAACTTCCTGGATATCCAGCAAGATCTCTCTGCCAGTCATTTTCGAAAGCTCTTCTTTGATCTTCTCAATTTCCTGACCCTTTCGCCCGATCACAATTCCCGGTCGAGCGGTGAATATTTTGACCCGCACGCGAGCATTGGCTCGCTCGATAAAAATCTTAGGAACGGAAGCGAGTTTTAGCTTCTCCATCAATTTCTCGCGAATGATGTAGTCTTCGTGGAGTGTTTTCGCGAACTCTTTCTTTGGAGCGAACCAGCGAGATTGCCAGTTCCGATTAACGGCTAGGCGAAAGCCTATTGGATGCGTTTTTTGACCCATATTGCTGAAATTCTATTGTTTGTCCGTAAGTGTTATGCGGATATGTGACATCCGTTTTTTCCTTCTAGCGATACCGCCACGAGCTGCTGCCTTGAAACGCTTCAGCACCGGCCCTTGCTCGACGATAGCCTTTTCTACCGTCAAACTGTCCGCAGAAAGATCATGGTTGTTTTCCGCGTTGGCTATAGCGGATTCGAGAGTCTTGGATATTAGATTAGCAGATTTACGCGGCGTGAATTTGAGCAAATCCAAAGCGTCAGTCGCCGACTTGCCACGAATCACTCTAGCCACCTCATTTACTTTCTTGGGCGACATCCGAGCGTACTTAGTTAAAGCGTGTACTTCCATTTGTTAGTATCTCCAAGTGAACTCTTAACTGCCTCCGTGGGCTTTGAACATCCGCGATTGCGAAAATTCGCCAAGCTTGTGGCCGACCATATTTTCCGTTACGTGAACCGGCACGAAAGTCTTCCCGTTGTGGACGTTGAAATTCAACCCCACGAATTCCGGTGTGATAGTTGACCGACGAGACCATGTTTGAATCGGTTTGCGGTCATTCGCTTCCTGAGCCTTCTCCACTTTGGTCATCAAGTGTGGATCGACAAAGAAACCTTTTTTAATTGAGCGAGACATAATCTAAGTTTTTCCGTGGTTTAGCGCTTCTTCATTTTGCGCCCATTGCGTCGGACGAGGATAAGGCTGTTGCTTTCCTTCGATTTTCTCCGTGTAGGGAACCCCTTGGCCAATTGACTCCAGGGTGACATGAGCATTTGGCGACCGCCGCCGCCTTTGCTCTTGGCTTCACCACCACCATTGGGATGGTCGATCGGATTCATGACAACACCACGGACTCTGGGACGTTTACCCTTCCAGCGGTTTCTACCGGCTTTGCCGATAACCACATTTCCGTGCTCGGAGTTGCTAGACGTTCCAATCGTCGCCATACACTTACGGCTAACAAGACGTACTTCACCAGATGGGAGTCGCAGTTGGGCGTGATCACCTTCGATATTCACTAGCTCCAATGAATTTCCAGCGGAACGAGCCAATTGCGCCCCTTTGCCAGGAAGCAACTCCACTGCATGCAACCGAGTGGCAGGAGGAATATTTTCCAAAGGCATCGCATTTCCTGGATTAAAGTCGATAGCGTTTTGAGAAGACAACACCTTGTCGCCTACCTTTACTCCTTCGGGAGCAATGATGTAGCGCTTTTCTCCATCAGCATACGCCAGCAGGGCAATATAGGCTGAACGGCCAGGGTCGTATTCAATCGCTTGAACCTTGGCCGGAATATCGAATTTATTGCGTTTGAAATCGACGATCCGGAGCAACCGTTTGTGCCCTCCTCCACGTCGACGGGAAGTTAGTCTCCCATAGCAGTTGCGTCCAGCAGACTTGCTGTAAGATTTCGTGAGCCTCTTTTCAGGACGCTTCTGGGTTATATCCCTCTTTTGAAGCTCAGCGAATCGCTGAGTTGGGGTAATTGGTCTAAATTTTACGATAGCCATTTTTGTATCCTATTCGTTTATACGACTTCAATCGTGTCGCCAGTTTTCAAGGTGACGATCGCCTTTTTGTAGTCGGACTTGTAATTCGATTTTCCCGTCTTCCGGTTACGAGTGGGCTTCCCCTTCTGATTGATGATATTCACACGCGTTACCGATACATCGAACACCTTCTCTATCGCCGACTTAATTACATACTTGTTGGCATCCTTGAACACATCAAAAGTATACTGGCCAATTTCGGCCGATTGCAGGTTCGACTTTTCTGTGAGTCGAAGGGATTTCAGAACTCTATCCACTTGAGTCATTTAGTCTCTCCTTTCGTGCGGTTCACCAGCTCTTCCATTGCTTGCCGCGTCACGATTATCTTTTTGAAATCCGCCAAATCGGAAACGCTAACTACTGATGCTTCTTCCAAAACAACGCCACACAGATTTCTCAGAGCTCGCAAAGACGTTTCGCTAAACGATTTGTCGACAACTAGCGTGTTTCCTTCCGAAGAAATTCTCCTAACGATTTCACTAGCGACCTTGGTTTTAGCAGGAGCGACATCAAGAGCTTCAATTACCACGAGCGAACCGTCATTAACCCGCTCATACAAAGCCCGGTTATAAGCAAGTTGCCTTACCTTGCGATTGATTTTCTTCGAGTAGTCGCGGGGCTTGGGACCAAAAACAACTCCGCCCCCAACCCAAATAGGTGAACGGCTGCTTCCTGCTCGAGCTCTACCCGTTCCCTTTTGTCGCCAAGGCTTCTTGCCGCCACCACGAACTTCTCCACGAGTTTTGGTGTTTGCGCTACCCTGCCTGATGTTCGCCGCTTGAGCGACAATCACTTCCTTCACAGCTTGCAGACCTTTCCCATCCTCGAATTCTGGGATGTCGAATTCGCTGTCGCCACTTTCCTTGCCGTCGTTACTAAATGTTTTCACTTTCATCTTCGGTCGTCCTTCCTGGCTATCTACTTGCTCTTGATAGCGGTACGCACCACAACGGTTTCCCCGTTCGGTCCAGGAATGCCCCCTTTTACGAGGATTAGATTCTTTTCCGCGTCGATCTTCATGATCTTCAAATTCTGGACGGTTCGTTGAACTCCGCCCATGCGTCCAGGCATCTTCTGATTTTTGAATACATGACCGGGCCATTGGCAGAGTCCAATCGAGCCGATCCGACGATGGAACATAGATCCGTGAGATGCAGGACCGCCCTTTACATTGAAGCGCCTAACAACACCTTGGAATCCCCTTCCCTTCGTTTTGCCGATAATATCTATCTTCTGGCCTGCCTCGAACTTGGATATGTCGATTAGATCGCCAGACTTGTATTCAGATTGGCCATCGCAACGCACTTCGCGAATCGTCCGTGGGGTAGCCACGCCATTGCTCTTGGCATGATTGCGTTCCGCTTTACTTGCTCGCTTATCCTTCTTAGAGCCAAAGCCAATCTGGATGGCATTGTATCCATCCTTCTCGATCGTTTTGACCTGCAAAACAGGACAAGGGCCTGCCTCGATCACCGTGACCGGCACTTGAACAGTGCCATCATAGATCTGAGTCATGCCCAATTTTTTGCCTAAAATAGTGTGTTTCATAATTCTAAGAGGTAGGTGGAGCGTTCGCTCCGTTTGCTAGACCCACATTAGCAGCCAACGTAGTGACTTGGTTTGACCTGTATAATTAAAGTAGTTCCTAAACGTTAATGGTGATATCCACTCCAGATGGTAGATTGAGCTTCTTCAGCTCATCAACGGTTTGGGCGGTTGGCTCGATGATATCCAGCAAGCGCTTGTGTGTTCTAATTTCGAATTGCTCCATGGACTTCTTATCCACGTGAGGCGACTTATTCACCGTGATCTTCTCGATGCGAGTCGGTAGTGGGACGGGCCCTGAAACTCGAGCACCCGAACGCTTCGCGGTGTCTACAATGTCGGAGGCTGACTGATCGATAACTCGATAATCGAAACCCTGAAGCCTTATGCGTATTTTCTGTCCAGTCATGGAATTTTGAATATAAAATGCTTACTAGTTGGACGCGCTTTCAGTCAGTCTCGATAGAACTGACGGCGGTACTCGTTCAAATCTAGAAGGTTCCATCGAATAGCCGGCTCTTCCTTTCGAAAGAGAGCGGACGTCCGTCGCGTAGCCAAACATAGTTTCTAGGGGAACCGAAGCGGTTATTGTCGCTAAATCGTCTTTCGACTCCATGTTTTGGATATGGCCACGCCGGCGATTCAAGTCCCCGATTATATCGCCTTGAAACTCCTCGGGAGTTGTAACCTCCACCTTCATTATCGGCTCAAGCAATATCGGCTCCGCGTTCTTCATCGCTTCTTTAAAGGCAAATATTCCAGCCATTTTGAAAGCCATCTCGGAGGAATCCACATCATGAAAAGATCCATCAACGATTCTAGCTTTCCAATCCACTACAGGGTAGCCCGCGACAGTACCGTTATTAGAAGCTTCCCTGATCCCATCTTCGGTCGGTCTGATAAACTCGCGCGGGATAACACCTCCAACAATCTCATTCGAAACCTCTGCACCTTCACCTATACCTTGCGGCTCCAGTCTGATAACCGCGTGTCCATATTGGCCTCTTCCCCCCGACTGGCGAATGAACTTACCTTCACCTTCTGATGTAGTCGTAATCGTTTCCCGATAGGCGATCTGTGGCTTGCCGGATTGAGCCTCGACTTTGAACTCGCGGGAAAGACGATCTCGAATGATTTCCAAATGAAGCTCCCCCATTCCAGAAATGATTGTCTGACCCGTTTCCTCGTCAGTTTTTACAACAAACGTTGGATCCTCTTCTGCTAATCTACCCAGTCCTATGGACAGCTTCTCTTGATCCGCACTCGTCGCTGGTTCGATAGACATCGATATGACGGGTTCCGGAAATGACGGGGGCTCCAGGGCAATATCCAGATTCTTAACGCAAAGCGTATCACCAGTATGCACGTTCTTGATACCAATAGCTGCACAAATATCACCCGATCGAACGACTTCAACATCCTCCCGGCTATCTGCCTTCATAATAAGGAGACGGCTAACGCGTTCGGATTTTCCCGTCCGCGGGTTCATCAACATGTCGCCCTTTTTGATGATGCCACTGTATACGCGGATAAAAACAAGCTTTCCTACGAAAGGGTCGCTCCAGAGCTTAAACGCTAAAGCTGTCGCCTTCCCATTGTCATCCGGTTCAATGGAAACGGATTGCCCATTGCTGTCATGACCCTGCACAGGAGGCATATCGAGCGGGCTGGGGAGATAGTTGACAACTGCATCAAGTAAATTCTGCACGCCTTTGTTCTTGAAAGCCGATCCAGGAATCACGCCTACGAATTCTCGCGATAAGGTCGCTTTCCGAATTGCTAGAACCAACTCGTGTTCAGCGATCTTCTCGCCATTCAAATACTTTTCCGCGAGTGCGTCATCGAAATCCGCAACCGCTTCAATTAGGGATTCGCGCATGGTATCCACCTCGGACTGCATATCTCCGGGTATTTCGCAATCGATTACGCTAACACCCCACTTATCTGATTCGTCAAATTTGAAAGCCTTCAGCCCTACAATATCAATTAGTCCGCTAAAATGGTCTTCGGAGCCGATATTGAGAAACAACGGATGGGCGTTCGCTCCCAACTTCGATCGCATATCTTCGATAGCTCCGAGGAAATTGGCTCCCACGCGGTCCATCTTGTTGATGAACGCTATGCGAGGTACATTATACTTATCCGCTTGGCGCCAAACAGTCTCAGACTGGGGTTGAACACCTGCCACCCCACAGAACACTGCTACGGCGCCGTCCAGTACCCTGAGCGATCGCTCGACTTCTGCCGTGAAGTCTACGTGGCCCGGGGTATCTATAATATTGACTTGGTTGTCAATGCTCTCGAAAGGCCCCGATCGGCCAGTCCATTTGCAGGAGATAGCAGCTGAGGTGATTGTAATACCGCGCTCGCGCTCTTGCTCCATAAAATCCGTGACCGCGTTGCCGTCATGAACTTCGCCAATCTTGTGGACTACCCCCGTGTAATATAGGATACGCTCGGTGGTGGTTGTCTTTCCCGCATCGATATGAGCCGCAATTCCTATATTACGTGTCCACTCCATCGGCACTGGGCGACTAGAGCCATTTTTCGTGGAAATATCTGCTGGAGCTTCAACCATTTTTCAAAGAACATATAGGAGAACGGAAAATCGAATCACCAACGCAGATGCGCAAAGGCTCGATTCGACTGTGCCATCTTGTGGGTGTCTTCCTTCTTCTTCACCACATTCCCTGTATTGTTGTATGCGTCTATGATTTCAGTCGCTAGAGCTTCCTTCATAGGAATTCCTTTGCGAGAGGAGGCAGAATCAACCATCCAACGCATCGCCAGAGACTCTTGACGCTCATAAGGGATCTCTAAAGGAACCTGATAAGTAGCGCCACCAACCCGACGGCTTTTGACTTCAAGCCTGGGGCGAGCGTTCTCGAGAGCACCCAAGAGTAGATCGACAGGATCGCCCTTTTCCAGCTTCTCACTCACCCTTTCAAAGGCCGAATAAACAATTCTCTCAGCCAAGGTTTTCTTCCCGTCTCGCATGACGGTGTTCACCAAGTGGCCCACCAGCGTACTACCGTAACGGGAGTCCGGTTTGGTTGGGCGCTTAACTGCTCTTCTACGACGTGACATTGTTGAAATCTAGATCTATTAGGATTTCGGGCGCTT
>DKNL01000086.1 GCA_002474325.1 Opitutales bacterium UBA7389 | reverse complement strand
CAAATGCGCGGAGTTGGTGTGGTTTTCGCGCGTTTCCTAGAGAGGGATGTAAACGAAGGTGTTATCATCGGTATGCTCATCGTTTTCGTTTATGCTACTTTGGGTGGAATGAAGGGTATCACTTGGACGCAAGTCGCCCAATATTGGGTACTCATTACTGCATTCCTGATTCCTGCTATCGCGATCAGTATAAAACTCACGGGTACGCCGGTTCCGCAAATCGGGTTAGGTTCGGCACTCAAGGAATCGGTTGCGGGCGAAAAGGGAGTTTATCTTCTCGATAAGCTGAACCAAATCCACACGGACCTAGGTTTTTCCAGCTATACGGACACCTTTGTTGGCGGATGGGACAAGGCGAATGTATTTTTTGTGGCTTTAGCTCTGATGGTGGGAACAGCAGGCCTGCCTCACGTCATCGTTAGATTCTACACCGTTCGCAATATTAAGGCAGCTCGCTGGAGCGCTTTCTGGGCCCTCTTGTTCATATCGCTATTGTACCTTACCGCCCCAGCAATGGCTGGATTCGCCCGCTACTACATGATCGACAGTTTGAATGGGAAAACCGAAAACGAAATTCCCCAGTGGTTCGAAAGCTGGCAAGAAACGGGTTTGGTCATGTGGTTCGACGATGGAGACGGGGTGGTCCGATATAGTGCTGGAGCGGACAATGAGATCTTTAATATCAAGGGGGCGAGCCCTGCTGAGATTCGCGAAACCATCGCCTCCCACGCCACTTGGAAAGCGACAAATGGTGCAGAAGGGATCGACGGTAGATTGCTGATGACGGATAGGGGAATCGCCGGACCGGATAGGGATATCATAGTTCTGGCTACTCCAGAGATGGCCGGATTGGCAGACTGGATAATAGCTTTTGTAGCAGCAGGAGGATTAGCAGCCGCTCTATCAACTGCGAGCGGACTTTTGCTCGTGATTTCCTCCAGCGTCGCTCACGATCTGTACGCAAAGATTGTCAATCCGGACGCAGATGAGAAAAAGAAACTGCTCGTGGGTCGAGCGACGATTGGCGTGTCTGTGGTGATAGCGGGAATTTTCGGTATTTATCCACCTGGGTTTGTTGGGCAGGTGGTAGCTTTCGCGTTCGGATTGGCGGCGGCTAGTTTCTTCCCGGTCCTGGTCTTGGGCATATTCTCGAAGCGTGTGGGTACGGTGCCCGCCGCTGCGGGAATGGTCGTCGGTATAGGATTCACCGGATTCTACATAATCGCCTCTGTTTACGCAGGGATGAAGCCGTGGACCTTTGGAATATTCGATCACGGCATTAAGCCGCAAGGCATTGGATCCATTGGGATGCTGCTCAATTTCATCGTGACCTTGGGGCTATCCCGCATCTGTTCGCCTCCGGGCCAAGCGGCCCTCGAATTGATTGATTCCGTTAGGGAACCAGAAGGCGTAGGGCCGGCTATCGATATCGAAGAAGCCATGGATCATTGAAGGAGGCGGTTTAAAAGATGGGCACGTAACCATTTTATGTGCTTCTTGGTTCGACTGAGCGCACGACCCTGAGCATGTCGAACGGCCGGGCGAGGTCTGCTCAACGCTTATTTTCGTTAAGCGGGATATTCTCCGCGAATCGGCCTATACCGTCACGAAGCGCTTTTCCCGGTAGGATTGGTTCCCGTATTGGCAAACGGCAGCCGCTTGGACGCCTGCTTCCACATGGTCTCGAGGCTGGCGGCCTTCACGAATAGCGCTCACCCAATCTCCTATATGAAGAGCGGCCCCATCATAGTCGTCGAAGAAATCCGCACCCACAGGTCCTGTTCCGGATATCATAGAATCGGATACAGGCGCGATAGGCTCGTTATTCGGCCGCTGAGGAGTCACTTCGTAGCGTCCACGGTCGAAGTAAATAGTAGCATCTGTTCCCATGATACTAACCGATGCCTTGTGCAAATTGTTACTCCAGGAGCTGATGTAATTCATCTGCATGTCTAGCTCTGGATATTCCATAATACAATTGGTCACATCCGGGGTTTCCATGTCGCCTTTTCGTTCGTACTGTCCTCCCGACATAACTACTTCGCCGGGCATGGGAAGATCCAGGAGCCAATTGGTGGCGTCGAGCCAGTGGACCATGAGATCGCCTAACGGGCCGTTTCCAAAATCCCAAATCCAGCGCCAGTTCCGCATACGAAAGGCGTCGAAGGGTTGATCGGGAGCATTGCCCAGGAAAAGTTTCCAATCCACTTGGTCTTCGTTGATTTTGTAAGTTGGTTGGCGGTAAGGACCCGTGTTGCGGCACCATTGCATGTGGATGCGGGTCACCTTACCCGGATTGATCTCCCCCGATTTCAGTTTATCTTTCAGCACAAGAAGATGTGGCATGCTGCGTTGCTGGGCTCCCACCTGAATCGCTTTCCCAGTCCGCTTTTGAGCATCGATAAGCATGGGGCCTTCCTCGAGCTTGTGAGTGACGGGCTTTTCTACGTAGACGTCTTTTCCCGCTTCCACGGCGTCGATGGTGATTGGAGCGTGCCAATGATCAGGAGTGGCGATCACTACGGCATCGATATCTTTTCTTGCTAGCAGCTCTCGATGATCGCCTGTTTGGAAAATATCGCGATCCCGGCCCCCGACGGCTACGTGGGCGGAGCGCAAAAAATCGTCATAGACATCGCAGACCGCGACGATCTCTAGCCCTGGTATCTTTTTCATGGCTGGCACTAGGCGGCCACGCATGCGGCCTCCGCAGCCGATAAGACCAATATTGAGCGTTTCGTTTTTTGGAAAGCCTTGGGCACTTGCCGTGTAGCCGCCAAGGGAAACGGTAGCAGCACTGAGGCCAAGGACTTTCATCGCTTCTCGGCGTGTCATTTTCAGATTGGGGTCAGTTTTCATTCTTCAATTGGAGCCGAGGTAGTGAGCGTAAACGCTCCGAATAATTGGCATACAGTGGATCGATTGTCGACTGTGAAATTCCGATAGTCTACGCGACTGATATAAGCTATTTGCTCTGCTGGAGCAGATTCAAAGTATAGGATCCCAAGAACGCCATGACAATCATGTTGTATATGGATCGGGTTTCCATCCAAAGAAGTCCCGCTAAGAGAATCAATGTCATAAGACTAATTATACAAGTAAGCCGAACTCGCTCGGGTCCTAGAGTTTCTCTTAGAACTTGCCCACCGTCCAACGGTAGCACAGGGAAGAGATTGATAATGGTCCAAAACACGTTGATGGTAACCATAACATCAACGAAAAAGTTGACCAAAGTTTGGGGGTAGCTCGCGGGAGGTCCAGATTGATATAGGGCAATAGCGATGACAAAGAAAGCGAACGCCAAGAGAATGCTGGCCCCAGGTCCGGCAAGGGTCATCAAAATGCGTTGGCGTCGATTGAGCTGGTCTTGACGAAAGCGAGCTAAGCCTCCGAGTCCATGAAGCTGAATACTGGGGGTAGAAGCGCCGAAACGAATTCCAGCCAGAGTATGGCCAAGCTCATGAATGAGAATCGAGATAAACACGGCCACCATGAATAGAATCACGCGATGCCAGTCTTGAGCTGATTGAGCCCGCAAAGCGCCTCCCAGGAATGCGGCTAGGGCCCAGAACATCCAATGGATGGAAACTGGAATTCTGAAGAGGGTGAAGGTTAGCATCTAGGTAAAATCAGTGGAATGTTCGCTGAGTATTGTAGCGAACTCGATTAGATAGGTGGCATTCGGAGTATAGCAAGTTGGGAGTTAGGCCATACGACCGATCTTATGGATTGGTCCTATAACTGCGTTGACCTGCTGGCCAGGAATGATTCACTATTCTCTCGATTACTTTACCCATATGAAGAGAAGAGAATTCCTCAAGGCGGCAGCGATTGCTGGCGCCGCATCTAGCTTTATCAATGTTAATTCATTCGCTCAGTCGCGCGATCCGAAGCGGAAGATGAGCCTAAATCTGGTTTGTGGAGCCATCGGTGTAAAAGCGGACCAGAAGAGAGCGATTGAATTGGCTTCTAAATTCGGGTTTGAATCGGTGGAAGCGAAGGCTGACTACCTAGCATCTCTGAGCGACGGGGAGGTGGACGCACTGAAGCGTTTGCTCAAAGACCGGGAGCTAGTCTGGGGGACTTCAGGATTGAGTCTCGATTTTAGGGGTGATGAGAGGAAATTCAAAGAAGGCGTGAAGCAGCTGCCTCGATTGGCCAAAGGCTTGCAGCGGGCGGGAGTCGAGCGGGTGAGCACTTGGCTTAGGCCCGCTCATCATGACTTGACTTATAACCAGAATTTCAAGCAGCACGCTGACCGACTCAGGCAGGTTTGCCGGATTCTTAAAGACAATGATATCCGCTTTGGTATGGAGTATGTGGGAACGAGTACCTTGCTCGTCTCTCGTAAGTATCCATTTATCCACTCTATGGCCGAAGCCCTGGAACTGGTCGACGCAATCGGTACTGGAAACGCTGGAATCGTCTTGGATAGCTGGCATTGGTGGCAAGCAGGAGATTCCACTTCCGATATTGAGAAGCTGCGTAATAAAGACATCATTTTGGTAGATATAAACGACGCTCCAAAAGACATAGACAAGAAACGCCAGCTGGATGGTCAGCGCCAACTTCCCATGGCTACGGGCGTTATAGATACTGAAGGTTTCGTAAAGGCATTAGTGGAAATTGGATACGATGGACCGGTAAGAGCAGAGCCGTTTAATCAAACCTTACGTGACCTCGACGACGAGTCTGCTTGCAAAGCGACCATCGATTCCCTGCGCAAGGCGATGGCCCTAGTTAGCTGAAGCAGGGTGAGGTGCCTCGCCTTCTAAAAGCGGAAGGTATACTGGAATTTGGTAGCAATTTTCGTATCCTGTGATTGAAAATGGAATCCGCCAAGCGGGTTTTGCAGCCAGCCTTGATTGAATACTACAAAAAGGTCGCGACCCGGTTGTAAGGTCCAACGCATGCGGCTTTGCCAACCCAGGTTACGTGAGCGGTTGTCATATTGAATCAGGTTGGTGAATGAGAGGAAAGGAGACACTGAATAGTCGATGTTGGCTGTGTAAATCCGGGTGATGAAAGCTCCCTCGGGCAAGTGAGCGAAGGTCTGGTTAGCGGCTAGGGAGAAATTGAATTTCGGAGGGAGTTTGTAGGTGAACGTGCTTGAGATCCGCTCTGCGGTGCCAGACCAGAAGTCGCCTACGCTACCGCGGATAGAGAAAGTGGCTCGGCGTTTTCTAGCTGAGGCGAAGTTGAACCCGTATCGATTATTCGTATACTCTCCAGGCTGGAGAATAACTCCAGGAGAAATCTGAAATGGCTCAAAAAGCCGTTCGTAAGTGCGGTCGTAGTCGCCAAACGCGTGCACTGAGTCGCCAGATTTGAAATGCCAGTCCAATGGAGTGACATGGAATTCTCGGCTTTCCACGAGGCCGTTGTCGAGATTCTCGAACTCTGTATAGAAAATATCGTGAAACATTTGCTGCATTCCTAAGAAGTTGGTGGGTCGAGGATTGTAGCTCACTCCTGCTCGATACATCTTCACGTTGTTTCGCTGAGCGAACCCCAGGGCGGGATCAAAGTCGTCCTCGACTACGCGGTAGACGAGTTCGCCCACATATTTGTCATTTGGATAGTGGGCGGAAATTCCGTATGATTGGTCGTCGCCAGAATCATCGCCGCTGTCGCTTTGCACTGTGTAGGCATT
>DKNL01000265.1 GCA_002474325.1 Opitutales bacterium UBA7389 | reverse complement strand
ACCCACGTCAGGGGTGAAGAGATCTCGAATGATAGCTTTCCCGGGTCTCTGTACTCTATTATCTAGTAGCAACTTAGTAAGCGAACCCAATTTCAAACCATGTCTGGAAAGCACTTTTGGAAACTCGTAGCGACGATCGTCATCGCAGCCTTTTCCATTTCCTATCTCATCCCGTGGCAGGATCAGGACTTTAGCGAATACTTACGAGGAGCCTCCGAAAGCACGGAATTCCATCAGCTGCTCGATCGAGCGGTCGCCAAGACTAAGACCGATGATCAGGTGGTTAGCGTTTACATGGCCCTGAAGGCGATTTCTAGCGATGAGAAGATCGACCTGTCCGAGTACTTCCCCCAAATCGCACTGGAACGCTCGCTCCGAAATCTAGAAAAGCGAAACAGCATTCTGCTTAACGCATTGCTAGATGATTCCAAGGCGGATCTCAGTCCCGGGCTCGATATTGCAGGTGGTGTCGCCATGACCCTTCAGGTAGATCCCGCGGCCCTGGAAGGAGCCGACAATTACGAACGGCAAGAGAAGCTTTCGAAAGCCATAGATATTATGGAAAGCCGGGTGAATCTATACGGCGTTTCCGAACCCATCGTTCGGCTTGTCGGTGATGATCGTATTGAGGTACAGCTTGCGGGAATCAGCGTTAAAGACAATCCCGACATCTTGGAGGACATCAAACGTCCGGCTCGTTTGGATTTCCGCGAAGTTCACATAACAGCGAGACCGGGCATCGATCCAGAACCCTTTGGATATGAGGTGATGACGCTTTCTCGCGAGGCTGGCGATCAATCCTTTGAGGAGGAGCTATATGTCAGTCGTTATCCTGCCCTAACGGGTAAGTACGTGGACGATGCTAATCCTATGCAAAATTCGGTCGGCGGCTTTGAGATCTCCCTAAATTTTGACAATGAAGGGGCGGGGCGATTTGCGCAGATTACCGAAAAACTCGCTGGTCAGGGGCGATTAGCTATCGTTCTCGATGGTGTTCTCTATTCGGCTCCATCGGTAAACGAACCGATTCGGGGAGGGCGAGCATCCATCTCCGGCAGCTTTTCTCAACGAGAAGCCATTGAATTGGCCAACGTTCTCAATAACCCGCTAGAATTTTCGCTCGAGGTAGCTGAACTCTACGAAGTAGGTCCGACGCTAGCTAAAGATTCTATAGATTCTGGAGTGCGAGCGGCAAAATGGGGCGTGTCTCTGGTGGCCATTTTTATGACCGCCTACTATATGGTTGGCGGCGTAATCGCGCTTATAACGGTCGTCCTCAATTTGGCTATCGTGCTCGGTGCCCTGGCGAGCGTTGGGGCTACCTTGACTTTGCCTGGTATAGCCGGGGTGATTCTGACCATCGGAATGGCAGTCGATGCCAACATCCTGATTTTCGAGCGCATTCGTGAGGAGCTGAAGTTGGGGAAATCGCTAAAGGCTTCATTGCTTGGCGGATTCGACAAAGTGTTTTCAACGATCTTCGACGCGAATGTGACGACGTTCCTGGTGTCTATGGTCATGATCTTCTTTGGCACAGGTCCAGTTCAAGGTTTCGGACTAACCTTGGCCATCGGTGTCGTCACCACCATGTTTAGTGCCTTGATAGTCAATAGACTGCTGCTCGAACTTTTGATCGATACGGATATCATGAAGAAGTTTCGGATGCTATCGATCGTCAATAACCCTAAGGTGCCGTTTCTAAGCTTCCGACTGCCCGCATTTGCTACTTCATGGACGCTGGTGCTAATCGGTCTGATTGCCTTTTATGTAAAATCGGACAGCATCTTCGGAATCGATTTCACCGGGGGTGATGAAGTCTCGCTCACTTTCGAGCAACGTATCGAACAATCGGATATAACGAGTCTCGTAAGCGACCAAGAGCTTGGTGAAGTGAATCCTCAATACGTGATCCCTTTGGGTGGCGGCCAAGAAGTGCTGAAGCTGCAAACGCCTTTCGAGGAGAGTGCTAAAGTAGTCAAGGCTCTGCAACGAGCCTTTCCAGCGGCAAACCTGGAGGCGGTTGGCACTAATGTAATTGGCCCTTCAGTAGGCGAGGAAATTCAGAAAAATGCGATATACGCGATTGGACTGTCTCTCGGACTGATCCTCCTCTATATCGCCGTCCGTTTTGAGATCGGCTACGGAATCGGAGCGATTGTGGCCACAATTCATGACATTTTACTGACGATAGGCGTTTTCGTGCTTGTTCCGGGACACCAGTTCACGGCTCCCATGATCGCTGCTATCCTCCTTATAGTGGGGTATTCGCTGAACGATACCATCGTTGTTTTCGACCGTATTCGCGAGGAGTTGCAGCTCAAACCAACGGCCAAACTGAGAGAGATTGTCAACTCCGCTCTGAATGCCGTGCTTTCGCGCTCATTGCTAACCAGTTTTACCACATTGCTAGCGGCGGTTTCCCTTTATGTATTCGGTTCGGGTATTATTAGCGACATCGCCTTCACATTTACCATTGGCATCATGACAGGTACGTTCTCGTCTATATTTATCGCGAGTCCGATATTTTATTGGTGGCACAAGGGCGATCGCAGAAGTGTCGAAAAGAGCCACGACGTCGCGCCCGAATACGATTGGCAGGCTGGTACCAAAGATGCTAGGGAGGGGAGTTGATCTCTACCTTGGCTGTTTGGGAATACAATCCGCAACCAGCGAAGAGGTTAGGCGCCCTACGCAAGCAACTGCAGATAAGCCAGGGTACCGCTGAACTGGTAGCCCGAGCGGGCTTCGAGTGCCCGGACTCAGCGCGGGAATTTCTTTATCCACGTCTAAGCCAGATTTCTTGCCCTTTCGAAATCCCCAGGCTTCAAGAGGCGGCAGAGCGAATATGCCAGGCACTTGATCACGGTCAACGCATAGTGATCTGCGGAGACTACGATGTTGATGGCGTAACCAGTACAGCCCTATTAGTCGATTTTCTCCAGCAATTCGGGAACTATCCGAAATTCATCGTCCCACTTCGTTTAGAGGAAGGTTACGGGCTTTCGCAACGCACCGCGGAAAGGGCTATGGATTGCGGGGAAAAGGCTGATCTATTTATAGCTTTGGATTGTGGCACTAACTCGGTTGACGAAGCAGAATATATTCATTCTCAAGGCTGCGACTTAATCATCGTCGATCACCATCAGTCTAAGCGAAAACTACCCGAAGCGGTTTTGCTGGTGAATCCGCATGTAGAAGGCAATGGCGAGGATACCGACTTTTGCACCGTCGCTTTAGTATTCAAGCTCGCTCACGGAATCCTGAAACTGAAGCGGGAGCGTCAAGAAGCCGAAGCCTTTAATATTACGCTTCGCGACTATCTCGATTTCGTATCCATGGGAACCATCGCCGACCTAGTTCCTTTGACTAAAGAAAACCGGATTTTCACGCGTATCGGCTTAAAAGCGCTTTCCAGTACCAAACGCAAAGGCTTGGGTAGCTTGATGCGCGTATCCGGGATTAACGCCCAGCATGGAGTCAAACCCGTGGACGTATCCTTCAAACTGGGACCACGGATCAACGCGAGCGGTAGACTAGCGGATGCCTCACTCGCCGTGGAGTTGCTGCTGAGTGACGATTCAGCTTTCTGCATGGAGACTTCGTTGAAACTAGACTCGTTCAATCGCGAACGCCAGGAGATCGAGCGTTCCATCGTTGAAGAGGCGAAGCAGCAAGTGGAGCAGACGCAATCGGAGAGGAGCGGCCTCGTCGTCTTCGGAGAGGATTGGCATCCGGGAGTAGTAGGCATTGTAGCCAGTCGGCTTTCTCGAGATTACGACCGTCCTTGCATTGTTCTGGGAAAAGAGGGAGATCTCGCTAAAGGATCGGGCAGGAGCATCGAGGGCATCAATTTGGTTCAAGCGTTGAGCGGGTTTTCAGAAAAGCTGGAAAGCTGGGGAGGCCACCCAATGGCCGTGGGAGTCAATATTCGCATCGAGTTCATAGAAGAACTCCAGTCCTACTTTCACGAAGCCATTGTAACTGCAAACTCCAATCCCGCCTACGAAAAGAAGCTTGAAGTAGCCACTTACCTGGAACTCGAGGAGATCACTCCCCAGTTCATGGATGAGTTCTCATTCTTGCAGCCATTTGGGCAAGAGAATCCAGAGCCGATTTTCGCCACTCGGAATATCCGTTTTAGACAGCGCCCAAAAGTCTTCAAAGAGGCCCATTTTCGATTCTTTTTGAAGGACAAATGTGGCCGCTCTCTACAAGGAGTGGCATGGAACTTGGCTACACAGATACCCAAGTTGGATACCTTTGTCGATATTGCCTATCGACTAGCCTGGAATTCTTTCGGTAGACAAAAAGACCTACAACTGGAGTTGGTCGACTGGAAGTATTCCCAACCAGCATAGCGACGTATGGTATGCTCAAATTGAGATCGAGACTAGCCAGTTTTCGGTTGAAACAGCTACTGGCTCTTTTGCTTCTGATAATTCCGGTATCCTGCCAGCCGGGTTCCCAGTCGCCAACGGATGCCTTCAGGTCATTTGAACAAGCCTGGAAATCCGGCGATACAGCATCCCTCGATTCTATGGTCGACGCGGACACCCGTAAGTACTTCAAGTCCCTACAGCCATGGATCATCGTCGGGAATGAGGAATCACTAGTATCGCTTAACTCCTTTGACCGGTACCTTTTATTCCTGATTCGGATACATCTGGATTACTTGGATGATTCGGAATGGGAAAGGTGGCTATATCGACTGCAATCAGGGGATTCGTTCAATGCTCTCGATGATTACCTATTGGGATTGCTCGAAGAGTCTTTTTTTCGGACCTCGCTAGGGGAAGTGGACAGTTACGCAGGAGTAACGGCGGGACTTCTCTACAGAATGGGAACTGACACAGGGCTGAGGATCCGTTTCAAGAAAGAAGGAACCTGGAAGGTTGACCTCAAAAACTTCTTTCAGAATCAGTTTCAACAAGAATTGAAGCCGTTTCTATCCGATCGTTACAAGAACCGGGATCGAGTGTGGGAAATGTTGAAAGAGAAATACGGTGATCGGATGAGTTTCGAACTAAGGAGATCAAGAGTTGCCAGAAAGGAAACAGACACTACAAATTGAATTACCATGAGCAATGAAGGAGCAGTTCGTATTGGAGTGATTGGGGCAGGAGCCAATACTAAACTTAAGCATATTCCCGGTTTCCAGTCTATCGATGGCGTCACCGTCGATGTTATATGTAATCGTTCCGAAGCCTCATCCCAAAAGGTGGCGGAAGAATTTGGTGTAAGGCGAATCGCAAACAACTGGCAGGAAGTCATTGAGGACGACTCTATCGACGCTATATGCATCGGTACTTGGCCCTATTTGCACGCCCCTATCACGATAGCTGCTTTCAAGGCAGGGAAGCATGTCCTCACGGAAGCTAGGATGGCTATGAACGCCCGGGAAGGGGCTGAAATGCTGGCTGCTTCCCAAGCTCATCCGAATCTTGTCGCCCAAATCGTGCCAGCACCATTCACCTTAAAATGGGACGCTACCATAATCGATATACTCCATTCCGGCGAGCTAGGCAGATTATTGGAAATCAGCGTCATCAAAACACTGCCCATGAACGCCAATCCGGACGATTCCATGAACTGGCGTCAAAATATTGAATATAGCGGCAACAATACGCTTATGCTGGGAATTTACTACGAAGTGGTTCAGCGATGGTTGAAGCGGGAACCTCAGCGAGTGTGGGCCCATGGTAGCATTTTCAGCCCTCAACGAAGTAATCCCGAGATCGATGCTTCACAGGAGGTTCGTATTCCAGAAACCATCACGTATATGGCGAACTACAAGGATGGTCTACAGCTCACCGGATTGATGAGTGGAGTCGAGCGTGGCAGCGGTCGCGATTCCTATGCGATTTGTGGAGACCAAGGAACCCTTCGTTTAGACCTGATATCAAGGCAGCTCTTCAAAACGCTGAATGACGGGCGGGAAACCTTGGTCGAGCCTGCCGCTGGTAAGGTCGCTGATTGGAGTGTGGAGGCCGACTTCGTTCGGTCGATTCGAGAAAAAGCTCCGGTAACGCTAACCAGCTTCGAGGATGGTTTGAACTATATGCGCTTCACTGATGCGACCAGAACCTCCTTCGATTCCGGAGGTAGATGGGTAGAGCTTTTCTAAACCTCAACGAGTGGATTGAATTCTAGCTGCCCGGTTTGACCGGCGGGATTGACTTGAGGTGTTCGGGCAACTTATCAGGCTCGAAAGTAGGGAAACCCATTTGCAGCAAGGATATCAATGGACAATCGAAGTGGGCTTTACCTTGGCTACGATCGACTAAAACTGCCACGCCTGCCACCTTGCCACCATTGGCCTCTACAATGTCGACCGCTTCTTGGGCTCGGCCGCCACGCGTGATAACGTCCTCCACGATCAAAACGCGTTCATTTTGGGCTATTTCGAAGCCCCGCCGCAACACGAGTTTATCGTCTTCTTTTTCGACGAAAATATAGCGAGCATTGAATTGCCTCGCCACCTCCTGGCCGACGACGAGCCCTCCCATGGCAGGAGCGAGAACAGTCCGGAACTGCAGTTTCGCAATTTTAGATCTCATGAGTTCTATCAGCCGGGTGACCTCCGCCATACGCTGGCACACTTGGGCACATTGGAAGAAATACTCGCTCCGCAAGCCTGAACGAAGTATAAAATGTCCCTGTAACAAGGCGTTGGTAGAACGGAAAATCTCTAGAACTTCCTCTTTTGTTGAGTCCATCGTTATAAAAAGTGGACAGGCCTTGAAAAGATGCCAGGAAATATTTGCGGGCAGAGCGATCCAACTGCAATACTATGGAATAAAGACAGTACCCTAGCCGCAACAAGGGAACACAGCTACTG
>DKNL01000260.1:8312-15120 GCA_002474325.1 Opitutales bacterium UBA7389 | reverse complement strand
CATGGAAGAGCAAGTCCAGAATGGAAATCCCTTCTATCTGCAAATCCTCCATTACGCCGACCATCTCGCCTACCAAGCCCTGCCGGAGACCATAGAAAAGTATAAAACCCTGTACGCCCGGGATGCCACTCCTTATCAGAATGATCCACTATGGGCCGCTATGAACGAGAATCTGGATACGGGCGTAGGTATGGTTCTCGACAAAATCGATGAGCTAGGAATTCGAGAAAATACTTATGTCATCTACACGGCTGACAACGGATATGAAGATAAAGACGATTTCTTCAAGCCCGTCGACGAGCGCGGCTATTATAAAGCCTACCCTCAACGAAGCCACAAATACCACGTTAGCGAAGGCGGTATCAGAGTGCCGTTCATCGTGAGGGGTCCAGGTATTCCCGCCAATGTCCATTCTGGAGCTCCCGTCATCGGAACGGATCTGCTCCCGACCCTATTGGACATCATGGGAGGAGTCAGCCAAATTCCACCAAAGGTGGAAGGCGGATCGCTATTGGCCCATTGGCAAAGCGGTGGACGAGCAGCGATCAATCGAAAAAATCCTTTTCTTGCATTCAAATACACCAAGCCCAACAACCGTCACGACTTGGCTCTGATTCAGAGACAAACGAAGCTGATCAAGGATGCCGACTCGGGAAAGATACTCCTATACGACCTTAAAAAGGACATCGGCGAAAGCCGAAACCTGGCTAAAACCCAACCCGAACTAGCGAATCGCCTTTACCAGCAACTCACCGCCTACTTCAAACGATTCGGCTGGGACGAAAACCAAATCCCGGAACTGGCACGACGGCCTTCCCCCAGAAGCCAGCCTTAAGCAAACCACCTTCGCAGCACTTTGAATTTGCACTAGAAGTGATCAAGTGTTCGATTCTAGTGCACAAATTCGATTCAAACAACGCGGGCTTTTGCTTGCCGTTGGCTTAATCGGAATAAAGGTCCAAGCTACTTTTTGACTTCGTTCTCAACGTCGTCGGCTGGCCGCCATTTTTTGTTTCGCTGAGAGTGCCTGGCGAAACTCCTTCAGACGTCTAGTGTGTTCAGGATTCCCCGCGAGGCTTCGCTTTTCCTGGGGGTCTCTTGTCAAATCGTACAGCTCCTCGCCGTCGGGCCATTTACCGTAGCGCCACCTTTGGTCTCTTAGAGAATAACCGAGATTTTTTCCCCTTGATACCACGCTGTAGGCATAATCTCGCTGGCCCAATCCCTCCGGATTGGACAATAGCGAACGTAACGATTGCCCTTGCAAGTGATCAGGAACCTTTAGCCCCGAGAGATCCGCTAATGTCGGAAATAGATCGATGAGCTCCACCATCGCCTCAGAACTCGATCCGCTTTTCGACAATCCCGGTGCCCTAATCATAAAGGGAACCTTTGCCCCGATGTCGAAAAGAGACACCTTGCCCCAGAGAAAATGTTCTCCCAAATGAAAACCATGGTCAGATGTAAAAACGACAATGGTGTTTTCCCAACGGCCATTCTCTTTCAGCGCGTCCAATACAAGGCCTATCTGCGTATCAACAAAAGTTATACATGCGTGGTAAGCCTGCATGTATTCGCGACGAAGGACATCATTTTCCTTTCCCGATTCGAAGCCGAAGGCTACATAGCGGTTCGATTTCGCCGTGGACGGCAAATTTTCCCAAAGATCTGGATCGTCAGCCTCGTAGACAATTTCTTCTACCGGATACATATCGAAATACTTGTCTGGGGCCAGGAAAGCCACATGCGGCTTGTGAATTCCTAGGGCGATAAAGAAAGGTTTTTCGCCGTAGGGCTTTTCCTCGAACCATTTTACCACTTGTCGGGCATTTTTACCGTCCTTGTGCTGCTCGTCGGTTAATCCGCTTCTCCCGTAGCCAGGCGGGGTTTGCGAATCTAGGCCGACCAAAACCTTCTGGCGCAATTCTCGCCACGCTTTGCGATTAGCTGGCTTCTCCACCGATCCCTGTTCGGTCTCAAACTTCTTTCGAGCCGCAGTAACCAAAGGTAGCTCATCGTTCACAAAGCGAACATGCTCGTTCCAGGCGATGTCGCCGTGCTCCTGATTCGCGTTGTGAAAGACTTTACCAACGCTTGCCGTCCAATAGCCATTTTCTTTAAAGAATTGAGGCATTGTTATTGTTCCCGGCCGCTCATCGCGAATATCCACAGTATTGTTAAGAACGCCGGTAGATTCTGGATACAAACCAGAGAGAAAGGATGCTCTGGAAGGTCCGCAAACCGGGTACTGACAAAAGGCCCTCCGAAACCGGACACTTTCAGCCGCTAATCGTTCCAAGGTGGGCGTCTCGATGTGCTTGTACCCCCAAAGTGAAAGGTGAGTATTCAAGTCGTCACAAACAACGAAGAGCACACTGGGTACTTTCTTATCAGCGGTTAAGGAGGCCAGTGAACCAACCAAGAGAGAGAGAATTAGGATGTAGTTGCGCACCGAGTAAGATAACGGATATACGCAGCCTTCTGGACAAGTCACCGTCGATCAACTCTATTGTTCACAATTGCGGGCGCCCATGTCTTTGTAAAGGGAGGCACTAGCGATCCCGCCGTCACGGAGAGCGATGCTAACAACTCTCGAGACTCTTTTGTCGCATCGGTGAGGCAAGTGGGCGTTTCTTCGAAACACTAGGTTTACTTATCACTCGATTTCTGACCGAAGATCTGCTGCTCTGGGAGCAACCTAAACTCCCGAAGCAGCAACACTCAAGCCTATGAAACTAGCTACCACCATCCTCTGCCTCTTTCTAGCCTCCGTAATTGGACCTCTTTCTACCAAGGGAAACGATCAACCCGACGTTCTCTTCATCGCCATCGATGACATGAACGACTGGACGACACTATTTGATCCCCGCAACCCGATCAAAACGCCGAATATGGAACGCCTCGCTGCAAAAGGTGTTTTCTTCAATCGGGCTTATTGCGTTTCTCCCGCCTGTAATCCGTCTCGTACAGCTATTCTCACCGGTCTCCATCCTTCAACCACCGGAGTATACGGGAACAAGGACAGCTGGCGAACATTGGTCCCAAACGCGACAACCCTGCCTCAGCACTTCATGGAGAACGGCTATTCCGCCAATGGAGCTGGAAAAATTTTCCACCATGGTGAAGCGGGTCGGGATCGTCCGGACAAGCCTTCCTTCGAATCCTTCTTCGATCTGCCAACCACTCGTAAGACCGAAACCAATCACAACGGCTACACCGATGGCTTGCTTGCTTTAACTGTATTCGACTGGGGAGTACACAATCGGAAGATCGTAGATCTGGATATCGTCGAGGAAGTGGAGAGGATGATGGAAGAACAAAACTCCGGGCCCCGATTCCTGGCAGCTGGCATATTTCGTCCTCACATGCCCTTCTACTCCGACCAGTCGACCTACGATCGCTATCCCTATGAGTCGCTAAGCATGCCGCCGATGAGGGCTGGTGATCTCGACGATGTCGGAAAAATCGCCAAGAATATGGCTCACAAGGAATATTTCATTTACGAGAATGTAATCAAGAAGCCGCAGCGCCACCCCGGGAGTTTACATACGTTCGTTAAAAGCTATTTGGCCGCCTCCGATTACGCAGATCGAATGGTCGGACGTATTCTAGACAAGCTCGAAGCTTCTGGGAAGGCCAATGACACCATCATTGTCCTTTGGTCCGATCATGGCTACCACCTGGGCGACAAGGAGAGCTGCGTGAAATTCACCCTCTGGGAGAAGGCCAATCACGTTCCGTTGATCATTGTGGCTCCAGGCATAACCACTCCTGGATTGATTTGCGAACGGCCAGTAAGCCTTCTCGATCTCTATCCCACCTTGATCGAATTGTGCGGCCTCCCTGAAAAACCAGAGCTCGATGGAGTCAGCCTCATGCCATTGCTGAAAAACCCGAACGCGGAATGGGACAGACCTGCTCTCATGACCATGGGTCGAGGCAACCACGCAGTCCGCTCCGAACGGTATCGCTATATTCGCTACAGCGATGGTAGCGAGGAACTTTACGATCATGAGAAGGATCCTTGGGAATGGGATAATCTTGCTAGCAACCTGGAGCTGCGTGGGGAGATCGCGAAACTCCAGTCTTGGATCCCGGAATCGGAAGTCCCTTGGCAGATCGACGAATCCAAAAATTGGATTTATACCAAAGAGATTTGGGACGACATCCCGGTTAACGAAAAGAAATAGAAAACCCGCCCTGAGACCGTGTTCCACGGCAAAAAGGTGGAGCCCGATCTCCGGGCGGGTGCAAGCTAGAAATATCGCGCGATCAGCGATCGCGCATCCAATTGAATTAGGTGGTGGACTCAGGCAAACCGCTACCTTAGAAAGTTTCCAATTATTCCCCAAACTTGTAGGTTCGTCGCTTGCGGAGACCGCAGAAGTACCCGCGGTTCTCATAACGCGGTCTCCGCGAGCGACCCCCCTACGAATCCATATGAAACGATTTCTCTGCCTCCTTGTTCTGGCCTTGATTGCGGCCTGCTCGCCTGTCGGCGAAAACGATAGCTTCACCTCGCTATTCAACGGAAAAGATCTTTCTGGATGGGACGGCGATCCAGCCCTTTGGAAAGTCGAGAACGGTATCATAGTCGGTACCTGCGAGGGCCCTGGAGCCCTGGAGAATAACAGCTTCCTAATCTGGCGTGACGGAACGGTAGAAGACTTCGAACTTCGGGTAACGATGCGCGTCTTCGGCGACAATAACTCAGGTATCCAATATCGGAGCCACGAAAGGCCTGATATCGGTCAATGGGTGATCTCTGGCTACCAATGCGACGTCCATCCGGCCATCGGGCACACGGGAATGACCTACGAGGAAAAGGGCCGCGGGATTTTCGGATTGAACGGCAAGAGCGTAATGCTCGATCCAGAAGGCGAACGCTGGTTGATTGCCGAACACGAACCGGTCGAAATCGACGTGTCAGAGTGGAACGAATTCGCAGTGATCGCTCAAGGCAACCGTTTGATCCATACAATCAACGGCCAGCTCTCTTCCAAATTGATCGACTGTCATGAATCGGGCCGATCCCTCCAGGGCCTGCTGGCAATCCAGCTTCACCGCGGTAATCCCAATCGCGTAGAAATCAAGGACCTTCGGATCAAAAATCTGCCGAAAGGCGACATTCTGCCATTCACACCCAACGTTCTGCCCGAGGGAGCAAAACGTATACGCAAACCCAGAACCTCGAATCCTCAAGGCGTAGGCCCTGTATTGAAAGCAAACTGAACCGTACGTTTCTTAAAGATCTCCAAAACATTTCTTATAGCGGGAAGGATAGGCCTGTTCTGAAATTCCAACCGTAAAGCCTCTCCGACAATGATAGAATCCATTTAAACCTATGAAACTGGTTCAATTAATTATCTGCCTCTCTTGCATCCTCACCTTGAATGCCCACGCCAACAAACCCAATTTTATCATTATCTTCATCGACGATCTCGGTTTTGGCGACATCGAGCCCTTCGGATCTGTCCTAAACGACACGCCTCATCTCAACCGTATGGCCGCGGAAGGGATGAAACTGACTTCTTTCTATTCGGCAGCACCTGTTTGCACACCTTCGCGTGCCGCGTTGCTGACCGGCTCCTACCCGAAGCGAGTGGGCCTAGACTTCGGATCTTGGAGTGGCGTGGTTTTCCCACGCGACACGGAAGGACTAAATACCGAGGAGATAACCATTGCTGAGATTCTCAAAGAAGAGGGATACGCTACCGCCTGCTTTGGCAAGTGGCACCTAGGAGACCAGCCTGAATTCCTACCAACCGAGCAAGGCTTCGACGAGTACTTCGGCATCCCTTACTCAAATGACATGTGGCCACCTCATCCACCCGCTCAACACTGGGAAGTCGAGGTCTGTCCTCTACCCATTATTCGCCAAGACGAAGTCGTCGATACCGTCGATTTCATGGAGGAACAAGGAGATCTCTGCCGCTTGTTCACCGAAGAGGCCGTCTCCTTCATTCGGAAAAACCAGGACAATCCGTTTTTCGTCTACCTCCCCCACGCTTTCGTTCACCATCCTCGGTACGCTCGCCCGGAATTCCTCGAAAAGGTCGGCATCGACCCCGACGGTCCGTTAGACAACGAACGCCTGATCGGCGATCACCGCGGATACCTGACCGCCCAACGGACCCGAGCCCAAATCGAAGAAGTCGACTGGTCTGTGGGGCAAATCTTGGATACATTGCGGGAACTCGATCTCGACGACAATACGCTGGTCATTTTCACTTCCGACAATGGCGGAGCGTCGGGTTGCATAAACACGCCCTTGCGGGGCGGAAAAGGTTCCATTTGGGAAGGTGGCATGCGAGGACCAGCGATCGCCTGGTGGCCCGGTTCCATTCGGTCTGACAGCGTATGCCAGGAAATTGCCACTACCATGGATCTCTTGCCAACTATCGCCCAACTGGCCGGCAGCCAAGCTCCCACCGATCGGAAAATCGACGGAAAAGATATCGCTCCCCTCCTATTCAGCCGGCACGGAGCCAAGACGCCCCATGAAGCATTCTACTATCACTGGCAAACGGAACTCCGAGCTGTACGGTCAGGACCTTGGAAACTCCACACAAGCGGCGAACTCTACAACTTGGAAGAAGATATCGGCGAAGGCCTGGACGTCGCCAAACAAAACCCGAAAGTCGTAGAACGTTTGAACGCTCTGCTTGACGCGTGCCGAGCTGATCTCGGCAACCCTGCGAATATCCGCCAAGTGGGATATAATTCGAATCCGGTTCACCTGTTGCCACCGGTGGAGTAGTTTCTCGGCAACCTTATAGTAGGAGCGGTCCACGCTTTACGGGGCCGC
>DKNL01000260.1:0-7970 GCA_002474325.1 Opitutales bacterium UBA7389 | reverse complement strand
AAAATTTGATCGCGGCAAAAAGCCGCTCCTACAAGAGTAGCATAAATTAAGCTTATGAACCTCACCTATCTACTTCTCTTCTTCTCTCTCCACACCCTTGCCGTTCAGGCCTCTCAGCGACCCAACTTAATCATCATTCTCACCGATGATCAGGGCTATGCGGACGTCGGCTTCAACGGCTGCCAGGATATACCGACGCCCCATATCGATCGCATCGCTCACGAGGGCGTCCGATTTACCAACGGATACGTCACCTACCCGGTCTGTTCCCCGAGCCGGGCCGGCATGATTACCGGACGTTATCAAGGGCGTTTCGGGTATCGACGGAATCCTACCCTTAATCCTTTCGATGAAAACGCCGGACTTCCCCTAGAGGAGGAAAACTTCGCGGAGATTCTTAAGAAAGTGGATTACCATACTGGCTACGTCGGCAAGTGGCACCTAGGAACCCACCCGAAATTCCGTCCTAACGTTCGCGGTTTCGACGAATTTTATGGCTTCGTTGCCGGCGGGCATCGCTACTTCCCCGAAGATCTCGTATATCAAACGATTGAGGACGTCGATCGTCGTGGTGGTTGGTACAATACGAAGTTGCTACGCAATGAGGAGCGCGTGGAAACCGACGAATACCTAACCGACGAGCTTTCCGATGAGGCCGTCGACTTTATCGTCAAGAATCACGAAAAGCCCTTCTTTCTATTTCTCAGCTACAACGCCCCACATACCCCTATGCAGGCTAGCCAGAAATATCTCGATCGATTCGATCATATTAGCGATCGGCTGAGACGGATCTATGCGGCCATGGTAAGTGCGGTCGACGACGGCGTCGGGCGCGTCCTCGATACACTTGATGATCTAGAACTCAACGAGGAGACTCTGGTATTCTTCCTCTCCGACAATGGCGGGGCTTCTAACAACGGTTCTCGAAACACCCCCCTCAGAGCCAACAAAGGCACGATCTACGAAGGAGGTATGCGCGTGCCCTTCGCCTTTCGTTGGACGGGTGCCATACCGTCCGGTATCGATTACCATCATCCCATCAGTTCCATGGATATGCTAGGCACCATGGTAGGTCTAACCGGCGTTGGAATCGCCGAGGACCGGCCCCTAGATGGCGTCGATCTAATTCCCTATTTGACTGGCAAGAAAAGCGGGCCACCGCACGACATTCTCTTTTGGCAGATGTTTGACAAGGATCATTCCGTTATCCGCTCGGGAAATGACAAGTACATCGATCTCAACAAAGCAAATAAGGTTGAGCTGTATGATCTCTCCAATGACAAAGAGGAGCAAAATGACATCGTGGAAAAGCAGGCCGAAAAAGCGAAAAAGCTGCAACGCCAGCTAGATGCCTGGACGCAACAGCTAGAGCCAGCCCGTTTCGACCCTCTTGGTACCTGGAATCCACCAGGTCCTGATAATTGATAGCTGGTTCTCTGATTCTTTATCTGTAAAGCGGATACCTTTTTCCTGAATACGCGATAGCGAGAGAAGCGATGTTGTTTACAACGCTCGCTCCTCGCTTGTTGCCTCTGCTAGGCAAAAAGGTGCCGCTTCCGCCACAGCTACGCTGGGTCGAGGCATTGGGCTTGATTTAACACGGAAGCCATTTTTCTCGCAAACAGGACTCATAGATGTAATATTTTTGTCGGATCAAAAGATAAGGCAGCTTGGGATACAGATAAGCTTATCCGTTATGCCTCCGCGAACTCTCCGATCTCTGCGGTTACAACAATCGATACCAATTGAAATGAGCCTAACGATTTACCTCATTGCCGGATTCATCTCCCTCGGATTCGGCATCTACTTTCGCAAGCGAATAGCCGATCGGCGAAAAACGATACTACTCATTGCTTTCCCAGAGTTTCTTTTCGTCTTTGTTCTGCTTTGGCCCATCGCCTCCTCCGTCATGCTCTACCAGACTTGGCGGGACAATAAAGCCGTGCTCCCTTAGTAATCGCTCAAAAGTCCAATGGGCTCTTTCAACCTGTTACTCGGAGCTAAGATAAATTTCGACTTTGACGATAGGCTTCGGGTGAAAAAAGAATCATAGCCGTTTCCACATGCCTTATATCGGAAACTTAGCCCATGACGAACACCCGACCGCAGCAAACTCCTGAGCGTCGCAACGCTTTTACCCGATTTCTCGATACCGTCGAATGGTTGGGCAATTTTCTGCCACACCCGGTTACCTTATTCGCCATTTTGGCCGTCGGCATTGTGTTCCTCTCGGGGTTTTTGGGCTGGATTGGGCTCGCCGTTGAGGATCCAAGACCAGCCGACGCCCAAGGGGTGGCCGAGGACGGCATGATCCGGGCAGTGAGCCTGTTGAATGGCGACGGAGGCCGCATGATTTTCACCAATCTAGTGACTAACTTCACCGGCTTCGCACCATTAGGCGTAGTCCTGGTCGCAATGCTGGGTGTCGGTGTCGCTGAGCGCTCTGGTCTTTTATCCGCAGCGATCCGAGGCATCGTCTTGTCAGCGCCCCGCCACGCTGTGACTGTTGCCATCGTTTTTGCAGGCATCGTTTCAAACACGGCTTCAGAAGTCGGATACGTGGTTCTTATTCCGCTAGCGGGCGCCATTTTCTATTCGCTGGACCGTCATCCTTTGGTGGGCATGGCCGCAGCCTTCGCGGGGGTCTCAGGCGGCTATAGTGCCAATATTCTTGTTGGGACGATTGATCCGCTTTTAGCCGGTATTACCCAAGAAGCAGCTCAACTGATTGATCCGGATTATGCCGTGGTGGCGACCGCTAATTGGTACTTCATGGTCGCATCGACTTTCGTGATAACGCTTGCGGGCTCGCTCGTGAGCATCTTCATCGTGGAGCCTAAACTGGGTAAATACGATTCCTCCCGAGCCGATCCAAACATACTAGACAAGCGCATGATGGAGAAGCTTTCCCTAGATGAGAAAAGGGGCCTGCTATGGGCCTTGATCGCACTGCTAGGGGTGCTTAGCCTTATGGCACTGACACTGGTTCCGGAATGGGGTCTCTTGCGCAATCCGGAGACGGGAGACCGGATCAATTCACCGTTCTTCCGCGGTTTCGTTGTGTGGATCCTCATCTTCTTTATCGCGACGGGCTATACCTATGGCCGATCTGTCGGTACTATGCGGACTGATCGGGATGTTATCGATGCCATGGCCGCAGCCTTGGCATCCATGGGACTCTACGTTGTGCTAGCGTTTTTCGCCGCCCAGTTTGTTGCCTTTTTCGGCTGGACCAATCTAGGAGCCATAGCAGCGGTCACAGGCGCGGAGTTCCTAAAAGATACTGGCATGACGGGTCCGATAATTTTTATTTTATTTATCCTGATGTGTGCCGCCATCAACCTCTCATTAGGATCAGCTTCGGCTCAGTGGGCGGTCACAGCGCCTATTTTCGTGCCTATGCTCATGCTGATTGGATACGCGCCGGAAGCCATTCAGGCGGCCTATCGGATTGGGGATTCCGCCACCAATATCATCACGCCCATGATGAGCTATTTTGGTCTCATCCTCGCATGGGCAACGCGATACGATAAGAATCTGGGTGTGGGCACCATGATTGCTATCATGCTGCCCTACACAATCTTCTTCCTGATCATCTGGAGCAGCTTCTTCGTCTTATGGACCTTTGCTCTGGACTTGCCGGTAGGTCCAGGATCGCCAACTTACTACAACCCGTAATTTGCCGCCAGCAGCACAAAACGACCGCATAACATTATGAAAATAAGCGTACAGAAACTAGATCACGTAGCCATTGATGTCGAGGACGTCGAAAAGGCAAAAACATTCTACAGCGATCTGCTAGGCCTCAAAGAGATTCCCCGACCAGAAAGCTTCGACTTCCCCGGCGCGTGGTACGACCTCGGGAATATCGTGCTGCATGTTGTAGGTCCCCGAAAGCCTGCCTTGGGAAAGCACCATATCGCCTTTTGGGTGAAGGATGTCCATGATTGTGCGGAAGAGGTACTGAAAGCGGGTTTCGATGTGAAATGGGATTCGTATAAGATCTTGGGAGTGGATCGATTTTTCACTTCCGATACAGAAGGAAATAGTATTGAGATACAAGGAACTGAACGTATTCAGTAATCTGATAAGAAAGGAATATAACTCTAAGTCCAGGATCGTCCGAGCTCCTTGACTAATTTTCATCAATCAACGATTTGCCGTACCGGCCATCCAGTGGGTGCTCTATGCTCGGCGACTTAAGGAGCCATCCTAATTGTTTTGTGTATCGGAGCATCCTAGCGAAGCATTAGCGGTGAAGAATAGAAATTAAATTGGTCGATGCCCTCTACTCCCCATTCCAGCAAGTTCGCCAAACTATTTTCTCTCGTCGGCCCAGGCATTTTGGTAGCTGCAACGGGAGTTGGGGCTGGAGATCTCGCGACCGCTGGGTTTGCGGGGAGCCAGCTCGGAGTCGCGGTTCTCTGGGCCATTCTCGTTGGAGCTTTTTTCAAGTTCGTCTTAACAGAGGGACTAATGCGCTGGCAGCTGGCGACAGGCAAAACCCTTCTTGAAGGGGTTGCTCGTCATCTGGGCCCCATTCCCGGTTGGCTGTTTCTGGTTTACTTCATCCTTTGGTCCTACTTCGTAGGATCGGCACTCATCTCAGCAAATGGCGTTGCTCTGCTGGCTTTGGTCCCCGTTTTCGATAATCCAATGACCGGCAAAATCGTTTTGGGGTCCGCCGCAAGTATTCTCGGCCTCATCCTGGCCAGAAAAGGCGGGTTCAAGCTCTTCGAGAAAGTAATGGGAGTCTGCATACTCATCATGTTCGTTACCGTGGCTATCTCAGCGGTGATTGTCGCCCCTTCACTATCTGAACTCGCTAAAGGTTTAGTCATTCCTTCAATCCCCAAAATCAACGAAGGCGGCATAGGATGGACGCTAGCCCTGATGGGAGGTGTCGGTGGAACGGTAACAATACTTTGCTATGGCTACTGGATAACTGAAGAAGGAAGGAAAGGCCCCGAAAATCTTAGCTTCTGCCGCATCGATCTTGGCATCGGCTATCTAGTGACAGCTCTTTTTGGAATTGCCATGACCGTGATAGGCTCGAACGTCGTTGCTTCGGGAAGCGGAGCTGGGCTAATCGTAAGTCTAGCGGATGCTCTGGCTGAATCTGTAGGCCCTGCAGCTCGCTGGGCTTTTCTGATTGGTGCCTTGGGAGCCGTCTTCAGCAGTCTATTGGGCGTCTGGCAATCCACACCTTATCTCTTCGCCGATCTGTGGCGTCTTTTTGTCGAACAAGAGAATATTCAAGCGAGCTCGGCTGCAGACACCAGTTCGAAACCTTATAGATTTTTTCAATACGCTCTGGCTTTCGTCCCCACGCTAGGGCTACTCGTAGAATTTAAAGAGGTACAGAAAATCTACGGAATTGCGGGAGCCCTGTTCTTGCCCATGCTAACCATCGCCTTACTGATTCTAAACGGCCGAAAGAAGTGGACCGGAGATCTAACCAACCGACCCATGACAACGGCAACTCTCGTATCTATATTGGGCTTTTTCAGTTGGATGGCTTGGCGAAGCTGGTTTGGTTGAGTAGCTACAGCAGTCTTTAGACTGCTGTAGCTTCGCGGAGGACTGGGACAGTCCTCCGTGCCGATTTAGTCGAACATCCACGACAGCCTAATTTTGGTCCCAAAAGGTGAAGGGGTCATCTAGGCGCTTCATTTCCGCAATTAGGGCGGACTCGAGCTCCCCGCGTTTTTTAGCGTGGCGTGGATCCTCAGCCAAGTTGGTTTCCCAACGGCTTTTACGACCATGCACGGCGATGAATTCGTGCGGATTCTTGGCAAGATTGAATAACTGGGTTTCGCGGACAGCTCCATCCAAGACGTCGAATTTGACCAGTTTCCAATCCCCAATGCGAATGCTCCGCATTCCAGGCTTGGAGCCACCACAATAGACACCGTAGAGCGTATCCCTCAGAGGTTTGCGACTCCCTTCGAGAATATAGAGAAAGCTTTTTCCCTCGACAGTGTGAGGTATGTCGATTCCTGCCATTTCGCAAATCGTAGGAAGCGTATCCATAAGGTAGATATTTCCTTGGGTTCGCTTCCCTTTTCCAATTTCTGGTCCTTTGACAATATAGGGCACTCTCCAGGTATGCTCGTAGAGGTTCTGCTTTCCCTGCAATCCGTGTCGCCCGATAGCCATTCCATGATCTGCCGTATAGATGATGTAGGTATTATCGAGTTCGCCCATGGCCTCGAGTTTCTCCAATACTCGCCCGATCTGGATGTCGATATTTTCGCTACAAGCGAACTGCCTCCCGATTTCGTTTCGTATCGTGCGTTCATCGCGCCGCTCCCAAACACCGCTTACCGCTACTTCGTCGCGCAAATTATTATGGCCGTGATGAAATGGATGTTCTGGCAAGTAGTTAATAGGAAGCTCAGGCTGGTTTGGATGTACAGGCGGCAGCGAATTCTCGTCCTCGTGATTAGTCGCCCCATATTTGGCTAGCAAGTCCGGGGTACCGTCGCGCTCATCGTGGGGATGAGAAAAGCCGAAATAGATCAGGAATGGATCGTCGTCCTTTCGCTTATCGCGATCCTCCAGAAATTCCATGACGCGGTCGCCGTGCCATTCGCTGCCCGTTTCCGCCGTACCGCCCCGCTTGGTAGCGTCATGACGCACAGTGAATAGCTCGTTGGCCGCCTCGTAGCTGTTCCCACTCTTACAGGTGCGCATGGTATCGTATCCAGCTCGATTGAATACAGCAGGAATGGTGTAGTCCGCCAGACTGGGAGGGACGAGGACGGGATTGGTGACGTGCGGATTGAATGTTCGACCTGGCTTGTCGGGAATATGCCACACCGTGCGCCCGCTCATTATCATGTGTCTCGAAGGCGTGCATACCCCGCCGACCCACGCGCCCATGTGGTAGGCTCCATCGATAATCGTGCCTTCTCGAGCCAAACGGTCAATATTTGGCGTATCCAAATCCGAGTGCGGATTGTAGGCTTTCAGGTCGAATGGCGATTGATCATCAGCCAGGATGAAAAGGATGTTCGGTTTCGACTTGCTCAATGCGGGCGCTCGATCATCCGCGCCGCAAGGAACCAACAAGCAGATTGCCAAGGAGTAAATAGCCAGGTTTGTATTCATCATATTAATTCGCTTAATTCTATTTGTCCGCCCGCTGGATTTTCCAAGTGGATACTTTTTTATCCGCCGCGGGAACGGGCATATCCAGCGACCAAAATACGCTATTCATAAGCATTCGCGTGAAGGACTCTTCGGCAAAATCTGCCGGATGGCCCAGCGACGTCCCGAAAACCCTGCCTCCCCATTCGTTCTCCCATGCCCAGGCGACTATGTCCGCTTCGGTGGTGTTCACCTGCACGGGACCAATAGCCCTTTCAAGCAGTCGCATGCGACCGTTTCCAGTTCCGATTACCAAGGGAACGCAAGCCGGTTCCAAGCGCGTCAAATACAGCGTCCCTTCAGATATCCAATTCGACTTAGATACATTGGCCATGATCGGATGCTTGAGACGTCTTTCAACAACTGATATGTCAGTCTTGCCCTGCTGGTGTACAACGTAAGGCGTTCCCATAGCTCGGCGACCGAAACCGTCGTTCCAATCAAATCGCGGGTGATCCTCTTCGTATTTGAACGAATGCGACGCTGTCCTAAGCCCGATAACCGGCTTTCCCGCTCTCAGGTAACGTTCAAATGGAGCCCATTCATCATCGGGCAGCTTCAGAAAGCGCAAAAAGAAGATTGCCGTATCCGCATCGTCCAGAGCCTCAATTCCGGGGAGCACGTTTGATGTCTGCTTTTCCGGATCCCCTCTCCCGATAACAACCGTCGTATCAAAGCCGAAGCGTTCCAGCTCCTCAGCGAATGCGGGAAGAGTAAGTTCCGGCGAATAGTGCAAGGTGCCAGAAACCAGGACAACATGAAGTTTCGCCTGAGCATATGGAGCGATCGCCAGGAGGGAAACGATAACTAAAAACAGG